>DAORAG010000369.1:0-3466 GCA_035344095.1 Cyclobacteriaceae bacterium
CACGCACAAGAATCTCTCACTTAATTTCGTAGAACACTTCAGTCTGGTTTCTGGGCTCGTGATTACCACATTTGTCATCGGCTTCGTTGCCGGAATTTACCCTGCATTTGTTGTTTCTGGTTTCAAACCTGCACTTACGTTAAAAGGTCAACAGGGAACCGCAAAGGGTAAGGGTTTAATCAGAAAAGTATTGGTAGTGACTCAGTTTTCCATCTCGGTAGTGTTATTGATTGCGACTGCGATAACCATACAACAACTGGATTATCTAAACACACGGGACCTTGGTTTTGACAAGGACCAAATTGTGACAGTGCCATTCTATCGGGAAGTGCAGGACAATTATGATGTCTTTTACAATGAGCTGACCTCATCCTCAACCATTAAAAATGTCGGGAGATCAAGTCGAACGCCTACCGGCCGCCTACTTGATAGCCAAGGGTCGCCTCGTATTGCAAATGGAGATAGTCTGGCGAACACACAAATCGTAACAAAAAATGTGGGAGTTGACGAAGCATTCTTCCCGACCTATGGAATTGAGTTCGTTGCAGGCCGCAATTTCTCTAAATCCGTAGTAACAGATGATTCGCTTGCCTTTGTGATCAACGAAACTGCAGCAAGGGAGTACGGACTCAACTCTCCTGAAGAAGGTATCGGAAAGGACTTTGCCTATGGTGGAGTGACAGGCAAGTTGATTGGTGTGGTTAAAGATTTCCACTTCGAATCTTTACATCAGGATATTATTCCAATCGTATTCCATGGTGGAAATCTGAATACGATATCTATTAAAATTACAGCTGGCAACCTACAAGATGGTATTCAACACATTGAAAAAGTTTGGAAGGAGTTTCTGCCCAACCGCCCCTTTGAATACAACTTCCTGGACGAGCGATACAGGCAACTCTATGATGCTGAACAAAGACAAAGTCAGTTGTTCACGATCTTCTCGGGACTAGCTATCTTCATCGCATGTCTTGGATTGTTTGGTTTGGCTACCTTCAATACACTTCAGCGTGTAAAAGAGATAGGAATCCGCAAAGTGCTTGGTGCATCAGTGCCCACCATTCTTACTTTGTTGTCAAAAGAAATTGTGACGTTGATCATCGTGGCTAACCTGATCGCCTGGCCTGTAGCCTGGTACTTGATGAATTTGTGGCTCGACTCGTTTGCCTACCATATCGAGATGAACTTGTTGATCTACATTGTCTCCGGAATCGTGGCGGTAGTTATTGCACTACTGACGGTGAGTTCCCAGACTATCAAGGCAGCATTGACTAATCCCTCTCAGACGTTGAGGTACGAGTAAAATAAACTGATCGCTGGCGGTCACCCTCGGCCACAGGCGCACAGCACCTGTGGCCGAATTGGTTTTAAAATGCCCTTTTTAATAATCTGGAATAGATATTGACATGGTATTCCTGTAAACCTGCTTCATCATGCTCATCAACTACCTCAAAATCTCACTCCGTACCATCACCAAGCACAAACTGTTTTCCATCATCACCATTGTCGGCATGTCATTGAGCCTGGCTTCATGCCTGCTTATCGGTCTCTTTGTGTGGGACGAGCTGAGCTTTGATCAATATCATCCCGATAGGGACAGAACTTTTAGAATTTATAACGTGCGATCCGGAAACGATGGTGTCACTACCTATGTACCAATCGTACCACCCACTTTCGGTCCTACTTTAGAAAAGGACTATGCCGAAGTTGAGTCTACACTGAGGATGATGAACATTTACGGTTCAAAGCTATTTGAACTTAAAGGCGAGAAGATCAAAGAATCCAAAGGCGTGTATGCCGAGAACACCTTGTTCGACATGCTAACGGTCAACCTCATTCAGGGAGACGAAGGCTCAGCATTAGAGAAGCCGAACTCCGTTATCCTTTCAAAAACACTTTCCGAAAAATATTTTGGAGATACCAATCCGGTTGGCAAAAATATCACCTTATCCGGTGACGAGATGCTCATAACGGGAGTGTATGAAGAGCTTCCAGTAAATTCCCATTTGCAACTCAATTACGTCATCTCTTTCTCTTCGATCTTGCAGCAAGTGCCAAAAGAAAGAATGGAAAGCTGGATATGGCAACAGTTTTTCACTTACGTGAAATTCAAACCAGGAACAGACGTGATGGCATTTGAAAACAAGCTCGCTGATTTTGTGAAGCAGTACGCTTACCCCACGATCGAGCCGGCTGGGTTCACCTATCTGCCACACCTGCAAAACATCGAAGACATTCATCTTCACTCTTCGTCCTTTGAATGGGAAATCGCTCAAAGAGGAAATGCTCAATCTGTTTATGTACTGAGTGCTGCTGCCATTTTCATTTTGGTAATTGCTTCTCTCAACTTCGTCAACCTGTCCACTGCACGATCTTTAAAACGAATGAAAGAAGTTGGCGTGAGAAAAGTGGCGGGAGCCTTACGCAAGCAACTTATTTTTCAATTTACCAGTGAATCTATCACCATCACGCTGATTGGCCTGATCATCGCCATGTCAATAGCTCAAATCGGCCTGCCATACCTCAATGACTTCGCTGGCAAGTCAATTACATCACCTTTCAACTTACCATTCATCACAGGCCTTGTGATTTTTGCTTTGCTGCTGGGCGGTCTGGCAGGAAGCTACCCGGCATTTCAATTGTCTCGATTCCGACCTGCTTCAGTGCTCTACAACCGAAGTGGAGCTTCAGCCGAGGGTGGTTTTTATCGAAATGTTCTGGTCGTGTTACAGTTTATGTTTTCATTCTTCCTCATTATCGGCTCGCTGGTAGTGTTGGGCCAAAACGATCTTCTACACAACAAAGATCTTGGCTTTGACAAAGAGCAGCTCATGATTATGGTGCTCAGTCAGGACAAAAAGACGGACCACGAGACAATCAAGCAGGAGTTCAAGGCTAACCCCTCCGTAGAGCAGGCGACCATTGGTTATGGCCTGCCTGGTGACATCATTGCCGGTGATGGGATCATAGACCCCCTGACCGACAAGTCCTTGCCGGCCAACTTATTCTGTGTGGATTTCGATTATGTGAAGACACTGGGGATGGAAATGGTTGCCGGGAGAGACTTCTCAAGAGAGTTTACCTCCGATGCTCAACGGGCCTTTATTATTAACGAAACAGCAGCGAAGTCTTACGGCTTTGGTACGCCAGAGGAGGCCATCGGCCATCCCATTCATTGGGAGGAGTGGATTGGTGACTCAACAAAAAGAGGTGAAGTCATAGGCGTTGTGAAGGACTTCCATTTCAAGAGCCTGCGTGAGCAGATGAGCCCGGTAGTGATGCACATTTACCCGCAAGTCTTCTATACGCTCACACTCAGGGTAAAGAGCGACAACTTACCATCTACTATTGCTCAGATAAAAGGCACATACGAAAAACTGGTGCCCGACCAGCCGTTCAGCTACAAGTTCCTTGATGAGAACTTCGACAGCATGTACAAGTCTGAAGAAAAACTCTCCGGGTTGTT
>DAORAG010000370.1:0-3446 GCA_035344095.1 Cyclobacteriaceae bacterium
TTGTATTGCGTCTTTTAAGTTCTCCAGAGCCGCCTGTACTGTCTTTCCGTGTGTATGACATCCAGGGAATTCCGGGCACCAGGCGTGAAACTCATTCCCATCTTTTTCTACTTCGAAGCTGAACGGAGGATTCATTTAGATACGTAAATATATGTTTAAACTAACCAGTCTGGCTCAAAGTTCCAACTCAATGGTCTCGCCCACACCAAAGGCGCGCGCATCCTTGCCAGGAGAGGCCTTCTTCCTCTTACCGTTTGGTTCTACCTTTTCTTTTTTGTTTTCCCTTTGGGGCTGGCTTTCCTCGAAGAGGCTTGCTTGCTGCTCTTTTTTGCTTTGCCTGCTTTTTGGGAGTTCGGCTTTTTGCGGCTGACTGCTTTGCTTTTCCGGGCTTGCTGCTTCGGGCTTTTCCGATTTTTTTTTTTGTGATGGAGATTCCTTTGTTGTCCTGGATTCCATCACTTCGTCTTCCTGAGCTTCTGTTGATTCGGCTTCTTCCTCAACCGGCCTAAGTTTCGACACCTTGTGTGGCGAGAGTCGGTTACCCATTGCCTTCCATCCTTTCACATCAATCAGCTCATCAAGGGCAACAACTTCCTTCTCCTTTGTCTTGCTTTTACCCTTAATCAATTCCAATTCTACCTCGGGACTATCAGCAGTTGATGCAAATTCAAGTCTTGAGCCAATGGACTCGGAGATAAAACCGAAATCCTTATCCGTAGTGTTGGTCTCGATCAGGAAGCGTTTTACAAAATATTGCTTGCTTTCACCATCAATGTACACAGCAGTTACCGGCTTCTTAGGATTAAACTTTTCAACCAACAGCGTCTTCTCTTCAGGCTCAAATCGAGTATTGATGTCAAAACTTGTTAGTTTATAGTTTCCGCTTCTGGTTATTGACAAAATCAAGTCATCTCCATCAAACTTGCCCACGTGCTTGCCCCTCTTCTCTTTGTTGAGTCTTCCCGCTATTGGGTCAAACCAGAGATCGAGTCCACTCAAGGTTGAAACTCCAGCTTGTAGCAAATCGACTTTGCGAATAGGATATTTTGTAAGCGTGTTTCCACGCGCGCCTCTTCCCTTCACTTCAAGTTCTGCAAAGTCAAATTCGAAAATCTTCTTACGGGCTGTGCTGGCCGCTGTCAATTTCACCTCCACCACTTCAGCCTCCCCATTTGGATTTGCGCTCAAATAATGAAGCTTACTGTTTGGATTGCCTTGAGTGAGGTCATATTCCTTATCTCGGATGATTCCCGGCATAGTAAAGCGCTTGACGAAGGACTTGCCTGTTTTGCCGTCAGAGTAAATCGCATTGTATACCATCCGCTCGTCTCCCTTCTTCCAGACTCCGGCATATAGAATGTCTTTCCCCATAAAGACCTTTTCGGCAATTCGCGAAACAATGGCCTTACCATCTTTTCGAATGGCAATAATGTCATCGATCTCTGAGCAATCGCAAATGTATTCGTCTCTACGAAGTCCCCACCCGATGAAACCGTCAGCACGATTCACATACAGCTTCTGGTTGTTGGCAATTACCTCAATAGCTGTTACCGTCTGGAAGCTCTTTATCTCTGTTTTGCGCTCCCGACCCTTCCCATATTTAGTCAGCAGATTGTTGTAGTAGTCAATAGCATACTCAGTGAGGTGCTTGAGATGATGCTTCGTTTGTTTCAAGTCATTCTCAAGGCCCTTCAACAACTCATCGGCTTTAAACGAATCGTATTTTGAAATCCGTTTAATGCGAATCTCAGTTAATCGGATGATATCATCTTGAGTGATCTCACGGTAGAACTGCTTCTTGAACGGTTTGAGTCCCTTATCGATAGTGCTGATCACCTCCTCAAAAGTCTCACACTCTTCGATGTTTCGGTAGATTCGGTTTTCGATGAAGATTTTCTCAAGAGAAGAGAACAGAATCTTTTCCATCAGCTCATCCCGCTTGATTTCAAGCTCCCGTTTGAGCAGGGCTACGGTTTGATCGGTGTTGTACTTAAGAATCTCGTTTACCCGCATGAAGCGTGGCTTGTCCTCTACAATCACGCAGGCATTGGGCGAGATTGACACTTCACAATCCGTAAAGGCATACAAGGCGTCCATCACAATCTCCGGGGAGTGACCGGGCTGAAGGTGTACAAGTACTTCGACATCTTTGGCGGTATTATCCACCACCTGCCGTACTTTTATCTTCCCTTTCTCGCTGGCCTTTACTATCGACTCTATTAATGATGTTGTTGTGGTTCCGAATGGTATCTCCTTGATTGCCAATGTTTTTTTATCAACTATCTCAATCTTAGCTCTTACCTTAATTCGACCTCCTCTTAGCCCCTGATCGTACTCTGTAAAGTCAGCATACCCTCCTGTAGGGAAGTCAGGAAATATCTTTGGATTCTTTCCTTTAAGAACATCGATCGATGCTTTGATCAACTCACAGAAGTTGTGCGGAAGTATTTTGGTGGAAAGTCCAACAGCAATACCCTCAACACCCTGCGCCAGCAGCAATGGGAACTTCACCGGCAAGGTAACAGGCTCCTTCTTACGACCGTCATAAGACAATTGCCACTCCGTAGTCTGAGGATTATAGACTACCTCCAGAGCAAATTTTGAAAGTCTCGCCTCAATGTATCTCGGAGCTGCTGCGCTATCACCAGTGCGAACGTCACCCCAGTTACCCTGCGTTTCCAGCAACAAGTCTTTTTGACCAATATTTACAATCGCCTCACCTATCGCTGCATCACCATGAGGGTGATATTGCATGGTCTGCCCAATCACGTTAGCCACTTTATTAAAACGGCCATCATCCATCTCCTTTATGGAGTGGGCTATTCTCCTTTGCACTGGCTTAAGTCCGTCCTCAATCCGCGGGACAGCGCGTTCAAGGATTACGTACGAGGCGTAGTCCAGGAACCAGTTCTCGTATAAATCATCAACTCCAGATACATCATGAATTACATCTTCATGATCATTCTTACCTTCTGATTTTGAGATCTTTGAACTCTTAGGTCTTGTTGCTTTTTTCTTCTTACTCATGGGTCGCACCCAATTATCTATTCATGTTACACTTCAACTTCTTCCACTGGAAGATCTTCCTTCACGATATCGAGCTCGATGCGCAGGTTTTCAATGATGAACTCCTGCCTATCTGGCGTATTCTTGCCCATATAAAACTCCAGGATTTTGGTCAGGTGGCTGTCCTTGCCCAGGATCACTGGCTGCAGGCGGATGTTCTCGCCAATAAATCCCCCAAACTCATCGGGTGATATCTCTCCCAACCCCTTAAACCTTGTAATCTCTGGTTTTGCTCCCAGTTTTTTCACCGCTGCTTGCTTCTCCTCCTCGTTGTAGCAATAGATGGTCTCTTTCTTATTTCGTACCCGGAAAAGCGGTGTCTCTAATATGAATACATGACCAGCCTTCACTAACTCAGGAAAGAATTGGAGAAAGAATGT
>DAORAG010000371.1:0-3434 GCA_035344095.1 Cyclobacteriaceae bacterium
GGTTGCAATTTTCTTATTGGAAAATTCTGAATATTTGGTAATTTATTGGGGTAAAGCGTTAATATATCGAAACTCCCAAAACCAATTGCCAATGGGGTCATCTACTAAATCACATAACCCTATTTGGGTTACTATAGTAGCCGTTATTACGTGTGGATTTCACACCACATTCTCACAGATCTCCGGAACAGTAGTAGAAGCTGGCAAAGATAAACCTGTCACCGGAGTTGAAGTATTCTTCGATCAATGCTCCGGTTATTCAACCACAGATGAAGAAGGGCATTTCAGCATCGAACGTCCAGTCAACGGATTTCTTTCCCTGGTTTTATATAAAGATGGGTATGAATTGTATTCTTCACCAATGCGCATCGAGGAGGGCAAGGCCTACAAACTTAATCTGGAACTTACTCCTTCAAAAAGAAAGACTGAGACTATAGCGGTCAGTTTGTCGGACCAGGTAGATATCGGCTATCGCGTGGTCTCATATCAATTAGACGGGAGGAAAAAATTCTTCAGATTTCAACCATTGAGAGATGCAGAGCTAAGTCAACAGGTAGAGTGGGAGCAAAAGAGAAAGGATCTCTTCGAAGGGTCACTACGCCATTGGCTGATCACATTGACAAGCAATACTGATGTTGGATATGAAGTCAAAGTGAATGGACAGGCAGTAGAGGGAGCAAGTTTGATCACTAAAACCAATCTTGACGGCTACTACCGCATGGCATTACCGGGGCCTACTGAGGTGAACTACCGTGGAAAGATCAGTCAACTATCAGCGAATGGTACACTGGATGTGAGTGCAAATGGTTTGTTGTTGAACGGAGACCAGTTGAAAGTTTCCGGTCCGATGGCCACGCATCGCCTTCCCTTCGACTACGAACCGATAGAAGGAGACATCGGTGAGGTGTTCGCAGAGTTGATGAAGCGGTACTACGAGAAGGTATATGTTCACACGGACAAACCGTATTACTATCAGGGCGAACCGATGTGGTTTAAAGCATATGTAAATTATTATGACTTGTCGCTAAGAGATTCATTGAGCAAGGTTTTGTATGTGGAGCTGATTTCACCGGAGAAGGTGATTGTGATGGAAAAGATGGTGAAGATCGACAGTGGTATGGCGGTAGGCGATTTCATTTTGCCTGACACATTGAAGAGAGGGGACTACTTTCTTCGGGCATATACAAGCCTTCAACGCAACTTTGGCGATGGGCAATTATATGTGAAGCATATACCGATACTAGGTATCACCGAGAGAGTAGATGCATCTCAGGCGGTGTGGGATACTGAGGCTAACAGTCGAATAGTAATCGAAACAGATAAAAAAGTATATGCCACACGGGAGAAGGTAACACTAAAAATTGCGGTGAACGATGAAGACGGGAAACCCATTAAAGGCAATCTTTCAGTATCAGTTACCGATGCGAGTCAGGTGGTGCCGATCAAGCGTTCGTCCATAGTGGACGATTATAACATTGATGATTTTGAAATAGACATTCCACAAATGCTAAGATACCCGGTGGAACGCGGCATTACTGTACAAGGGACATACTTTGATGAGAAGGGAAAGCCTGCAAAGGTGGATTTGAATCTGGTGCAATGGAAGTCAGACAATGCGGGACTGGTAGAGACCGGAGATGATGGACGATTTGAGGTGACGGGCTTTGATTTTTATGACAGCACGAGAATTTTTTACAGTACTTCTTCTAAAAACATAGAGAAGGGAAAGATAATACTAGATTCCAGAGACCGTCCTTTTGTTAGGAATTATGAAAAAGATGTGGGCTCTCTCGATGTCCTTGTAACAGCGTCACCGCAAAGAATCATTTCGGAGTACGAGGTGCCGAAGGATGTGCGCTTACTCGAGGGTGTTGAGGTGGTTGGACAAAAATTCAATAACGAGAGAGTTGATCGCCCATATGGAAAAGCGAGATATGGGACGCTAATCGAAAAGAAAGATATCAACGTTGCCATGGGTGATTTGAATTTCAGCTTGGTTGGTAAGGTGCCTGGTCTGGTCGTTCAGCAGCTCCCTGGCGGATGGAATGTGAAAATCACAAGGCTTGGCTACGGAGGAGGTGAGCCACTAGTAACTGTAAATGACGTTCCAATATTCGGTCGCACTGCCGGTGAGGCAATTTCCATGATTAATCCTGCCACAGTGGAGTCGATAGAAGTAAAAAAATCAATTAACGTTTTGTATGGTTCACAAGGGGCATTTGGAGTGATTGCCATTTACACCATCCCAACAGGTCAAAACTCTGGGGTGAGCGTTCCAACCGGTGTATCAATCAAAATGCTAGGCTATTCAAGAGCCCGGGAATATCTACTTCCTGATTATTCTAAATCCCGAAAAGAATCAGATCAAGCTGATTATCGTTCCGGACTTTATTGGGGTTCGCTGACCGGTGATACCGAGCAATTGACATTTTTCACATCCGATTTAGAAACCACTTATAGAATCGAGGTGCAAGGTGTTGATGAAAACAATCAACCTATTTATGCTACGCAGTTTATCACCGTCCAGAATGATTAGGAAATTGCTGGTTTTTGGCATGGCGTTGAGTTACCTGGGGGTAAGTGGCCAGTCTGTAGTGAGAGGGCGAGTAGTAGACGCTACTGACAATTCATCACTTCCCTTCACAAACATATTTATTGATAGAACTACAATCGGGACTGCGGCAGACGGAGACGGTAACTTTGAGCTAAAGGGTGCGCCCATCGGAAAGGTTGAACTTCTGTTTTCTTTTGTTGGCTATCGGCTTGGCAAAGTCAATCTCACCTTGAAAGATGGTGTTAACGAGATTGGTGTAATTGCCTTAGTACAGGCGGAGCAACAGTTGTCGGAAGTACAGGTAAAGGCTTCGAGAGACAAAACGTGGGAGAAGCAATTAAAAAAGTTTGAACGCATATTTCTTGGTGATGACGAAATCGCCAGCGAATGTAAAATTGTCAATCCCTGGGTGCTGGATTTTTCAACAAAAGAAAAAGGCAAACAGCTTACGGCCAAAGCAGATGTTCCTCTGGAAATAGAAAACAACGCTTTAGGATATCGTATTGAATTTTTTCTTGGAGATTTTTGGAAGAGCGCACAAGGTTATCTCATCGAGGGCAAAGTTCGCTTTGAGCAGCTGCATCAACCGGATGAAGCTACTGCGAAAAAGTGGATAGCCAATCGGCAGCAGGCGTATCTTGGTTCCGCACAACATTTATTCAAGGCCATAGTCGATCATCGGATCGCAGGTGAGAAATTTCACTTGTATACGGAGCGACCGGGGTTGGAGAATGCTACGTCCAGGTCCCTGATGTTTGAAGAAAGCTTTGAGCAAGCCTTGATGCATTACGACACCAGCCGTATTGTAAGCAAGAACAGCCTGCAGGATCTATATGACATCAACATGCCCGGCAGAGTTGAAATACACAATTACAATGAG
>DAORAG010000372.1:0-3419 GCA_035344095.1 Cyclobacteriaceae bacterium
ACACAATCGATCCTAAATATCTGGTAGAAGAAGAATGAGAGGACCAATTGTTGTTTTATTACTCGCCTTTTGTGGCTGTGTAACAGATTCCAAAAAGGAAACTGTCGAGACAGCTGAAGAACAGGCTGCGACTGTCACTTCTTTTGCGTTGGATGACAAAAAAGAAATCGTCTGCTTCGTTTATCACCGATTTGGAGATTCCCGCTACCCGACAACTAATGTTAGCCTCAATGATTTTGGAAGTCATCTTTCGTGGCTAAAAACCAATGGCTACCGAGTGGTTACATTATCACAGGCCCTTGAGAGCCGGGCAAATGATTCGGTTCATGTAAAAACAGCGGTGATTACCGTTGACGATGGCTACAAAAGTTTCTTTAAAAATGGCCTTCCATTGTTGAAGAAATTCGGTTTTCAAGCCACACTGTTCATAAACACCGAGACGGTTGGCTCAGATGACTACATGGACTGGTCAGAATTGAAAAACGCTGCATCAGCAGGGATTGAAATTGGTAACCATACTCATTCTCATGCGTATTTTCTTAATGAGCCTGAGATCAGTCGCTATAGGCAACTGTTGCGGGAGATTGAGGACAGTCAGCAAATGATTGAACAAAAAATCGGCTACAAGCCAAAAGTATTTGCTTACCCTTACGGGGAATTTGATCCAGAGATGAAAATGATTGTGAAAGCACTTGGGTTTACAGCTGCGGCAGCACAAAACTCCGGAGTGATCAATTCAACAACCGACTTATTTGAGCTTCCTCGCTTTCCAATGTCAGAGACTTATGCTGAGAAGTTCGAGGAGAAGGCGCAGATGCATGCCCTGCCTGTCATTGGAAAGGCGCCTGAAAGCCATGTCCTTACCAGAAATCAAAACCAACCTGTTCTGACTTTGACAGTGAAAAACAATTCTATTCAGATCGATCAGCTCGATTGCTTCGTTCAAGGAAGTGAATGCAAATTGAAATTAACTCCGCTTACCGATTCCACTTTTCAAGTTACTCTTCAAAGCGCCTCGTCAATAGCTGATAGAAGGAGAACATTATACACCATTACAGCACCTGACGACAAAGGGGAATGGTATTGGTATAGTCATTTATGGATAAACCCGGGAGTCAAGTGAAGTCAGTGCTTTATAAAATTTTCGTATTCATTATTGCCTCATCCCTGTTGATCCGTTGCGGCTCGGATAAAGGTGGTGGTGGCATCAAAAATCCAAAGCTTATCGACTACAAGGTCGTGAATTCATTTCCGCACGATCGTCAGGCCTTTATTCAAGGTTTGGTGATACACAAAGGAGTACTCTATGAAAGCACGGGTCAGGACAACTCATGGATAGGAGTCGTAGATATCAAAACTGGAAAGGCAAATCGAAAGGTGACACTCGACAAGGAATATTTCGGTGAAGGGATCACCATCTTGAACAACAAAATCTATCAGCTGACCTGGGAAAATAAAACCGGATTTGTATATGATCTTACCTCTTTCGATAAGATCAAAGAATTTAAATACAACACAGAAGGTTGGGGAATCACCCACAACAATCAAAATCTGATTATGAGTGATGGCACCTCTACCCTACACTTCCTGGATACCGCATCCCTGAAAATTGTGAAAAACCTGGAGGTAACTTACGAAGGAAAGCCAGTTAATTCGCTGAATGAACTTGAATTCGTTGACGGATTTGTATTTGCCAACGTATGGCGCACAAGCCTGATTGCAAAAATTGATATAGCCAACGGCAATATCGTTGGGTTTCTCGATCTAAGCCCGCTGGTAAAACAAACAACGCAACTCAATCCAAATGCTGATGTGCTCAACGGAATCGCCTGGCATGAAGGAACGCAGTCCCTGCTGGTGACCGGTAAACTCTGGCCTTACATTTACGTTCTTAAGCTTCAGCAACCTGTTTAATCTACAATTTATGCTTTTACGATCCCTTGTCGCTGTCATATTAACTGCAACCATTACTCCTATACTGGCGCAAAATCCTTATCCGCTAAAAGAGGATGTGACAACGCTCGATGGAATCATCAAAGCCTATTATGAAGTTGTATCAGGCCCTGAGGGCCCCAAGCAAACAGAACGCGACAAGTCACTTCATCATCCCTCCGCTAATGTGATGGTGACTGGTACAACCAAAACCGGTGAGCGCTTCATCCGTACGATGACATTGAAAGAATTTCATGCCAATACACCAATGGACGCCTTTTATGAAAACGAAATTCATCGGGTGACAGAACAATTCGGTTCGATCGCTCATGTATGGAGCACTTATGAGTTTCGAAACACACCTGGCGGACCAGTGTTAGGCCGGGGCATCAATAGTATCCAACTGTATTATGATGGCGAACGCTGGTGGGTATTGAATTGGGTTTACGACAGCGAGCGAACCAGTAATCCAATCCCAGCTAGGTACCTTCCGGAATAGTTCCAATATCGCACACCTCGTGTTGTGATGCGAACATAAAAAAGGCTGTCAGAGAGGATTTTCGCTTTTGGCATAATGGTTGACTATAGAGACTCAAATCTAAACACTGCCTCATGTTTATCAACTATTTGAAAATTGCTCTCAGGAATCTCATCAAGCAAAAGATCTACTCCATTATCAATATTGTCGGTCTATCTGTTGGCGCTGCAGCATCGCTAATCATTTTTCTTTATGTTCAGGCAGAGCTCTCTTACGATAAATTCATTCCCGGTCACGAGAATATTTATCGGGTAGTTGAAGATCGTATCTACCCTGATCATCTCTCACACTTTGCGATGATTCCCGGAGGATTCTCAACCATATTTCCTGAGGAAATCCCGGAAGTTGAAAAATCAACCCGATTGATCGGTTTTCCGAATTTTGCACAGGTAGCGAGGTATGAAGACAATATCTTCTCAGAACATTACTTCTTCTCTGCGGACTCTAATTTCTTTGAAGTCTTTCCTTTCAAATTCATTAAGGGAAGTCCCAATCAAGCCCTCCGTGACCCCAACACAATTGTGCTTACCGAGTCAACAGCTAAAAGATATTTTGGGGAAAATGATCCCATCGGAAAGACAATCAAACTCAACAACATTGACCAGGCAGTGGTAGCCGTGATTGAGGATGTGCCTGAGAATTCTCATATGAAGTTTGATGCCCTGACACCTTCACTGGGTGTTCAATTTCTGGCAGATCCAAATTATTATATCGCAGGTACTTTTACTTATGTCAAGTTGCATGATGGTGCCAACCCTAGTTCGATGAACTCAAAGCTGCCTGACCTGGTAGAGAAATACGCGGCTGGTCAGATAGAACGCGACCTTGGCATCCCCTACGACAAGTATATTGAAGCTGGTAATGGCTACAGGTACTTTTTACAGCCTTTGGCTGATATTCACCTCACCTCCCATCGTTCCAATGAAATCAAGGTCAATGGAAGTAAGAC
>DAORAG010000373.1:0-3410 GCA_035344095.1 Cyclobacteriaceae bacterium
AGAGATCGTCAGCAGGAGTTATTTGAGTCCACACGTATGAGCACACAGGTTTTGCTGCCTGATGACGTTACATCAATACCTGTGCTGGGCGGGGAGGCAGACCTTATTAAAGTATTGCAGTTGATGCCGGGTACTGTCAGGGGAATCGAAGGGAGTTCTGATCTTTTTGTGCGAGGAGGTGCAGCAGATCAAAATCTTGTGCTGCTGGATGATGCCACCATTTATAATACCAGTCATTTGTTGGGGTTTGTGTCGGTCTTCAATCCCGACATTTTGCAGTCGGTAGAGTCGACCAATGGCGGGTTTCCGGCAAGTCAGGGTGGAAGACTGTCATCAATACTCGATGTGAGAACAAAATCCGAGATAGCTGATGACACTCATGTGTCTGGGGATATTGGATTGATTGCATCGCGGCTTTTTGTAGAACAACCAATTGTTGATGACAAGCTCGGTGTGTGGGTGGCAGGACGCAGAACCTATATCGACAAGGTGATGAGTGTTATTAATGAGGAACTCCCGTATTTCTTCTATGACTTGAATGCACGAGCTTTGTGGCGTCCGTCACCACGTGACCGCATTTCATTTTCCTACTACAAAGGAAATGACGATCTCGATATCTTTCGTGATAGAAACAATGACGGTGTAGGCTTTCTCACTTCTTTTCAGTCGGGTAATGACAATCAGACACTTCAATGGAATCACTCCATCAATGAGAAATGGGAGTCCCATGTTAGTGCGCTCCGCACCACTTACGACTACAACATTCTAAATGCATTTCGTGACAACCGCCTCCGTGCCTATTCTGAAATTGAGGACATCGGGGCCAAGGGGGAAATAACTTATCGGGGCGATCAACGTCAAACCCTCAAAATAGGAACACAATGGACGCGACATGAGGTGAGCCCAAGTGTTGTCAATAGTTCTGGTACCTTTTCTGAATTTCTCGAGAGTTCTACTTCTCAAGGCTGTGTTTCAAATGAATTAGCACTCTACGGTCAATACGAATGGTCGCCAGCAGATCGATGGATGATAAACGCAGGATTGCGTACTTCGGTCGCCATTGTTGAGAATCAATCTTATGCTTTCCCGGAACCTCGTTTGGCTGTGAGATATCAAATCAGCAGTGATGAAGCCTTGAAATTCAGCTATTCGCGTATGGCACAATACATGCATCGCATTTCCAATTCTGCGGTGACGTCACCCACCGATATCTGGTATCCGGTTACAGATTCGATCCGGCCGCAAAGTGGACATCAGTTTTCTGTCGGCTGGCAGAGGGCATTACCAAAACAAAATATCATAATGAGCCTTGAGGCATATTACAAGCCCATGCGAAATCTGATCGGATTGGAAGAGGGAACTAATCTTTTCTTTAATAGCAATTTTCAAAATAGCCTTGTGCAAGGTCGAGGACGCGCGTATGGACTGGAGCTAATGGTGAGAAAAAACGCGGGACGGTTTTCGGGTTGGATAAGTTACACATTGGCATGGTCACGAAGACAATTTGATGAATTGAATGGAGGTGAGTGGTTTGCATCTCGCTATGACAGAAGGCACAACGGTGCGCTGGTTGCACAATATGCGATCACGCCACGGCTGTCAGTGTCGGGGGTTTGGGAATACATCTCAGGGTCAAAGTTTACTCCCATCATTGGTCAATACCAGGTGGTTGCGCCCTCCACCACAGGTGTAGATCTTGTGCCTGTGTTTGCACCTATCAATTCTGTAAAGCTGACCGATGCGCACAGGTTAGATTTGGGAATTAAATGGAGAAGCCGACCGGGTAGAAAGTTTCAGTATGAATGGTTTGCCGGAGTATATAATGCGTACAATCGTACCAATCCAGTTGCGATAACTATCGAGACAGACGAAACAGATGGCTCGTTGAGATATGAGCAACCGGGACTGGTGGGACTGCTGCCTTTTATCAGTTATGGGTTTAAGTTTTAGTATGTTAAGATTGTTTTTATATGGTGTTGCTTTTGCGGTATTAATGGGCGGTTGCCTGCCAGAACCATTGCCCGTAAACGATCTTCCTCAGTTGGAGCCGAAGATTGTAGTATCATCTCAGATGGTGCCTGATCAATCCGTAGCAATTTTGCTGACCAAAAGTTTTGGCGCACTAGATGCAAGTGAAAGCAGCAATCCTGAGTTGTTACTTAATCAGATCGCCATCAGCGATGCAGTAGTACGAATAGAAGGTGAAGGGTTTGCAGATACCCTTGACCTTATCGACATCGGTGTTTATGGAAGTGTTGCCATTCCATTTGTGGATGAAGGATGGTATTCTCTTTATGTAGATAGCCCTTCGATGGGCAAAGTCTCAGCGATCACTCAGGTGAAGACGGCAGTTCGGTTTAACACGTTGTCGGCATTCATTAATGACACAGGCTTCGATACCCTTGCCAGAGTCAACTATAGTTTGCAGGATATTGCCGGAAAGAACTATTACATGATCAACGTGCAGCATATTTCAGCTGAGGAACCTCCGGATCCACAAGATTTTTTGAACCCCAATGTATTTATCAAATTGATTGAGGATCAACAAGAAAATGATGGTCAAGAGATCAGTGAGTCCTTCAACGCTATTTTCAGACGCGACTTTATTCCAGGCGACACGGTGATGATTCAGTTAGCCAATATCGATCGCCAGTATTTTGAATTTCTGCAACTGAGGAGAGACACGAGATTTAATTTTTCTGATTTTCTGGGTGAACCAGTCAATTACCCCAGCAATGTGGCGGGGGGTTTGGGTTGGTTTACGCTACACTTTCCAGATGTGAGGGTGTTGCGTGTCGAGGAGTAGGCTTATCACTTTGATCTAGGTGACTTCCTGGTGCGCCCCAGGTACTTAAAGGAGTCCACCAATAGGAAGGTGCCAGTTAGGCCAGTGGCGCCTCCGGCTACCAACAAAGCCTGCCCCAGTTTGTCATTTTGTCTGCCAAGCATCAGTCCACCGGCAATGGTGACGGAGTAGCCTAGAGTCGCAACAAATATACCTTGCTGGAATTTACTCTTAGATTTCTCCAGGTTTAGATGGATGTTGTCAACTTCTGCTTTCAGAGACAAAATTTCTCTTTTCAGCGAGTCAAGGTCTGACTGGCTGTAGGACACGGAGACGGTGACCAGTAAGAAGCACAGAACGAAGCAAGACTTCATGCGGTATATCTGATTTTGATGTGGTTTGACGTATGCCAGTAGCCTGGTATTAGAATAGCGACAGCATTACTTCTATTTTGCGGATGGCATTTTGTAGACTTCAACGAAATAAAAAATTATCTCCCGCTTAAAACAATGAAGATGGGCCTGATGTTTAAAATATTCTAAAATATTGAACCAGCTGCAATTGTGCCAGGTAAAACGTCATATGAGCTAGCTGTTCAGCCAGTTTTTGAAATCGACCGCGCGGT
>DAORAG010000374.1:0-3406 GCA_035344095.1 Cyclobacteriaceae bacterium
TTTCACTGCTGGGGAAAAGGAAGTGAGAGCCTGGACTATACATAGAGGATGGAAGGCACCTCAGGCAGCCGGTGTAATCCATTCGGATTTTGAAAAAGGATTCATTAAAGCTGAGGTAATTAAACTATCTGATTATCAGACTTATAAAACCGAATCCGGGTGCCGGGATGCGGGAAAATTGGCCATAGAAGGAAAGGAGTATGTGGTAAAGGACGGTGATATCATGCATTTTAGGTTTAATGTTTAAATAATCCTTACATAGGGAGGCCGGATTCACCTGATTTTTAGTATTTTAGCTATCCGCTGTTGGACTTTTTGGCGGGCTTTCAGTTGATTTTTTAAAAGGAGCTAAATCCGCATACGTTGAGAATCCGGATAGTTTTTTCGCTTAAAAATAGAGGTGCATACGTCCCTTTTCATCATCAGTTCCTGCTGGCACAAACCATCAAGGGCCTTATCCTAATTGGCGGCAATAAGGCTTATGCTGATTACCAGCAATACAATTTTTCCGGTCTTAAAGGACAGATTAAGATCAGCAGAAAGGGACTGCATTTTTTCTCATCCAGGATCACTCTGGTATTCTCTGCTGCTGATAAAGACTTTTTGGATTATTTCCTGGGCATTCTTTTCGCCCAAAAAGACCTGACCATTGGCAACCTCCAATTGCAGCCGGAGTCGGTTGAGAATGAAGAACCTGTTACCATAACCGACTCAGTGAAATTTTTATGCATTTCGCCTATCGTGTTGCTGCAAGGTTCCTTCAATGATGAAAGTGCCAAACGGTTCATATCACCAGACGAGGATGAGTTTTCAGATCTGTTGTATGACTCTACCATCAGCAGGATGGAGGCAAGCGGAAAGTTCTCGGCCGAGCAATTGGCTACCTTTTATAAGTTTCAAATTGTAGCGGATAAAGAATACCTGAATCGAATTCAGACTTCTCATAAAAAATTTGCGCGTATTTACCCCGTGTACGATTCAGATGTGAAATTTGAAGTACGTGGCTATACGTTTCCATTCACCATGTATGCTCCGCAACCTGTTCAGCAGTTCGTTTACGAAAATGGAATAGGTTACTTCTCTCACAAGGGATTTGGGATGTTGGATGTGGCCAATCATGATGCCAGGCCAACGCACAGTGAATCGCAAGAGGAATTTAATTACGCTTAGCGCGCGTTGACGGGTAACTGAAAGTATCCGATTAACAGATCGGCATTCGGCTGAAATGGTCTGTAGTAGAAAAATACCTCGTAAATATTTTCAGTTTCGTAATGGCTTCCCTCAAAAAAGTAAGAGGGGAGGCTTTCGCTTTCCACCTCATAGGCATAGTTGTACCAACCCTGCTTGAGCAGTAAGGTAGTCGTATAAGTCTGATTGGCTGTGTTGAAATGCATTTGATTGCTGTTCTGTTTTCTCCACTGGTTAAATTCTCCCATCACATAAATTTTGCCCGGTACTTCCTTTGATTGAAGAGTAAAAGTTACCTCCGCATAGTCCGCAGCTGTGACATCTCGACCGTTGTCCAGGTTCTCTATTCTGTACTGTCCATTGATATCTGGGTATTGTGAGTAGACCTGGTGTTCACGAGATTCATCAGGCTGCACCCACAAGTGAAAGGGCCTGGAACCTTTGTCAATTTTTGCGGTGTTCTGACCGGGGAAATTGAGGGAACGGAAGTCGACAAACCGGAATTCATTTCCCGCTTCAAAATGTTTGTCATCTCCGAATAGCCGGTACTCAATCTGATTTCTTTCTTCCCGTACAAAACTGGGCTGCACATCCAGTTTCGACTTATCCCATCTGAAGTTTTGACGAACAACAACATGAACGCTTTGGAATGGATTAACGATTTCCATCCCCCTGTAATCAACTGTGAAGTTCAATTGCTGGTTGGTGGACCGGAGTGTAAGTGCTCCACTGAGCTGATTGTCCTTCTCCAGGCTGGTTTTGCTATCGAACACCATGATTCGATGTGACAAAATCAAGTCCGATTTGTTGCCGTCACGATACACAACGAGCAGATAATTTCCCGGAAGCTTAACTCCCGGCACCCTAAAAGTGTAGTGGACATATGGTGTGTACGTATTATTGGAATACACGTAGTCGTTTACATTGAACTCATTGTAATCTCTCATGAAGTCAAGGTCGCGCAGGTTGGAAGGTGTCCAGTTATAGTTACAGTGTATCAGGCGGGCATAATAGCTGTTAATATCATTTTGGAGGTCGTCAAACTCCAACACAAGCTGGTTCTGTCCCAGTGGGGTGACAGCAGGTGCGTGGCTCCTGGCAGGCTGGCCAGATAGGTTATACACCTGTACGGACTTGATTTGGGGCTCGTAGGTGGCATTTTCGAACACGAGGCGCTTATCGACCTCAGGAAAGAGTAATCCTGCAATAATCAGGAGCATGGATATCATCATGGTAAAACTAGCCGATAATTATCTGAATTGAAGTTTTTAATACCCATAACGAAGAAAATCCGTTATCATTTCCCAAAACGGTTCCAACCATTACCGGGATTCTAATGTCAAAGGAACATACGTTGTTCATGCTTCAGGATGAAGAGCTTATCAAGGGCTGTGCCAAAGGTGACAGAGCTTCCCAGAAGGCTTTGTATGAACGCTATTGCCGAAAAATGATGGTGACCTGCCAGCGATATGCACGCAATGAAGCGGAAGCAGAAGACACCTTGCAGGAGGGATTTGTTAAGATATTTAAACACCTGCCCAACTTCAGGTTCGAGTCCAAGCTATCTACCTGGATGACACGGATCATGATAAACACTGCCTTGAACAAACAACGTCAACGTCTGAACATGCTTCCCATGGTCGATGTGGAAGAAGTACATGTAAGAATGGATGAGGAACTGTCGCTTACTCAATTTCACCTCAATGAATTGTTAGCCATCGTCAGAACTCTTCCAGACGGATGCCGCATTGTTTTTAACCTGTTTGCCATCGAGGGTTACAGTCATAAAGAAATAAGTGAAATGCTCTCCATCAGTGTGGGGACATCCAAATCGCAGTACAATCGGGCAAGGAGCTTGCTGCAAGAGCGCATTGGTTTGTTAGAAAAAAACCGGAGTTATGGGAGTGCCAAAGTTTGAGGAGAATTGGAGAGAGGTATTTGCGGGTGCTGAGACGGACGTACCCGATGCCGTGTGGACACGCATTGAATTTGACCTTGTAATGGCTGAAAGCAGGGGTACCCGCTCGAAGCTTGTATTTTACAGAAGACTTGCCGCAGCTATAGCGGTATTTGCTGTCGCCTTGGCGTCTTACATTACCTATCATTCGGTGAGCGATCAGTCGAATTCCCAACTGGCTTTGGAAAAATCCGCTTCATCGTCAGACAATAAAACAGATGTTGAAACTCAAATTGACCCCAAAACTCAATCCAATGAAAA
>DAORAG010000375.1:0-3365 GCA_035344095.1 Cyclobacteriaceae bacterium
TACCTCTCGAAGAGTTTCAAATAAATCTTATAGGGATTCCCATCAGTCAACTGACTTAGCTCCTTTTTCAATGAATCTATTTCATTGCTGTTAGGCTGACCGATAACCCAATGACTCGAAGAAATTATAATCACTAATATCAGAAGTTGTCTCATGCGCAGTTGAGGTCAGGGCTACTGTGATGTTTAGGCAATTTGAACACTCTTCTCCGCGCCTGGCCTTTGTTTAAGAAAAACCGAGGTATTCGTTTTTAATTTTCTGGTTTCATCCTCCATTCTTTTTAGGTGATTTCTCACCTCCTTGTCGCCAATGTCACTTTGAGCGACTTGGATCAAGCCTGATAAGGTAGCGAGAGATGCTAACAGTTGATCATTTAGTCTTTGCAACACGGCAGATTGCTCAAACGTTTGCCGATTAAGCTGAGTATTTCGATTGGTTAATTCCAAGGTCCTTTCCCTTACCTTCTTATTCAGGAGTTGATTGACGCGACCACGAATCGTAATCATCCTAAAAAGGAGAACTACCACCCCTGCGGACACAACACATAGTGCAATTGTTATAATTGTAATCGTCCTCTGTTGCCTAATGGTTTCTTTACTAAGATCGATGATCTCATTTTGTGAGGTTATGATCTTGAGATTCTCTCTTTGACTAAACTCAAGCGTGGTTTCAGTTAGTTTTCTTATCGTGTTACCGTTCAAGATTCGAGAATTCAGCACCAAAAGTTCATCAGCATAGTGTAATGCATTTTTTAAATCCCCCATGCCTTTGTAAACCTTATGGTACAGTCGATATAGCTCCCGTTTCGATGACTCAAAGTCAGTGTTCGAGACAACTGAGGAGGCCATGTTTAAATACTTTAAGCTAAGTGAGTCCATGCCTTGGTCATGATAACTACCAGCAAAGGCCAATTGTGAGTCTGTGATCTCCTTGATCCTCCGGTATTTCTCGGCAACAGTTAAGCATCTCAAAAAGTAATCCCGCGATTTATCGAATTCTCCAATTTTCTGATAGTATTTGCCAAATGCATAATTGGTAGGGAATTGATTTCTCGGGTTGCAAGCAGAGTCACAGACAATGCGTGCCTTATTTGCGTATTCAAATCCCTCATCTAATCGATTTAAGCTAATCAGGGAAATGCTGATATTAGCATATGCCATCTGTAAATCGTGGTCGATTTTATTTTTTAGCTTAGTATTCAATGCCATTTGATAGAATTTCAGAGCATTTTGATGGTCGCCAATATCATCATACACAACGCCAATATTGTTATATGCAACACTTAGGGCCGTTGAGTCCCCTGACTTCAGCCTCAACAACAACGACTGAAAATTAAAATCTAACGATTCATCAAGGCTTCCCAGGTTCCTCGCTGCAACAGCCATGTCATTGAGAAGGACCCACTCTTGCATCAAGAGTCCATTACTGCTAGCAACCACTAAACCTTTCTTTGCCGAGTCGATTGCCTGGCGATTTTTACCAATCGCTTTTAGCGCATATGAATTTCCAATATAAGATCGTGCGATCAGCAACGGATCACCAATTTCCTTTGCCAACTTCAGATATTCAGTAGCGTAAATCTGAGCACAGTAAGGATCTCTCTCAAGGCAATCATTGAGGGAGGCCCTTAACAGCGTATATCTCGCCCGCTTACTCGAATCAGACGAATTCAATAAGAGTGAATCGACTTTCACATTTTGGCAAAAAGCAAATACCGTCTGTAGCACAAGCGCCACAGTTAGCATTTTTTTCAAATGTTTCATAATGCTTTAGCTTCTAAGGGCAGAACTAATTATTTGATCTCCAACTCGAAAGGTAACCTGGCTTGCACACCCTGGTAGCGCTGGAGTTTTTTCCAACCTTGATAAAAATAATAAGAATCACCCATCTCTTTCTCTATCGCCTTGGCACTCACCTGGTCTTCCCATCCGGAAGTCAGTTTCTCCAAAAACGTTTTGGGCTGTGGATAGTATCTCACTTTGTAGTCTGCTGCAATACCAGCCTTTGTAGCTGCTATCTCTATCGCATCCTGGTAGCTACCGAGTATGTCTACCAGTCCGTTGTCTTTGCCCTGCACGCCCGTCCACACGCGTCCTGAAGCGATCTTCTTGATATCCTCTTGTGACATGCCGCGTCCTTCGGCCGCCTTGCGCGTAAAGGCCTCATACAAATCGTTGGTCTGCTGTTGCCATATCTCCTGCTCCATGGCGGTGAGTGGTCGTGTCACCGTTATCAATCCTCCTACATCCCCGGTCTTCACCTCCTCAGAGGTAATACCCAATTTGTTCTCCAGCAATCCGCTCATGTCGAAGAGCACACTGAAAATGCCAATCGAGCCCGTAACCGTGGTCGGCTGTGCCACGATGGTATCGCTGGCCATGGCAAGGTAGTAGCCTCCTGAGGTTGCATAGTCCGACATCGAAGCAATGACTGGCTTCGCTTCAGTTGCAAGGGATACTTCACGCCAAATGTCATCGGCCGCCTGAAACACGCCACCGGGACTATTCACCCTGATCACAATCGCCTTCACCCGATCGTTGTTTCTCGCACGCCTTAGCTCGTTAACAAACGTGCTTGAGCCCACCAACCCGTTGTCTGCTTTGCCCGGCATGATCTCTCCATCCGCCACGATCACCGCTATTTCGTTGGGCGATGATTTGAAATTCATGCTACGCGTATATTCGGTAAATCTCACAAAGCCAATCTTATCCGAGGCTTCAAGTCCTAGTCTGTTGCGCAGCTCGTCCCGCACCTGATCTTCAAACATCAACGCATCGACCAACTTATATGTGATCGCATCGCCTGGCTTTCGCACCACCATGGTTTTGGCAAGGGCAGCAAGATCGTCTTCCGGAATTTGACGTGCGGCTGAGATGTCTTTCAACATACCGTCATAAAGTCCGTTCACCATCTGATTGAGTTGCAGTCGGTTTTCCTCGCTCATGTTTTCCCTCACAAAAGGCTCCACCGCACTTTTGAAGTCACCGACACGAAACACCTGCGGTTTGATCTCCAGCTTATCCAGCAGTCGCTTAAAAAAGGTGACATTAATGGACAGTCCGTTGAGTTCTACCTGCCCCTCTGGGTTGAGATAGATCTGGTCCGCAGCGCTAGCCAGATAATAGGCTCCCTCTGAGTAACCAGAAGAATAGGCCACTACCCACTTGCCAGACTCGCGGAAGTCAAGCAGGGATTCCCTGATTTCTTTTATTGACGTAATACCGGCTTGCAGTTCATTCAGACGCAGGTAGATACCTTTTGTTTTGGCATCCGTTTTTGCGTAAGCGATAGCATCTTTTAACTGCAGTAGCCCGATCGCGGGTTCTTCTCCCGGAATCAACTCCGCCAGTGGGTCGTCAATCGCC
>DAORAG010000376.1:0-3346 GCA_035344095.1 Cyclobacteriaceae bacterium
CACAAGTTCGCAAAGCTGGGTGGTGGGGATCACGATTGCAATTGTCGCCAGCCTTGAATCACTGCTCTCGGTCGAGGCGACAGATAACCTTGATCCTCACAAAAGGGTAACCGATACCAACCGCGAACTGATCGCACAAGGTACTGGTAATGTGGTTTCAGGTTTGATTGGTGGTTTACCGGTAACGCAGGTGATTATCAGAAGTACTGTAAATATTCAATCAGGGGGAAAGACGAAGGCTTCGGCAGTCATCCACGGTGTTTTCCTTTTGATTTGTGTGGCCGTGATACCACATGTTTTAAATATAATACCGCTGGCCGTGCTGGCATCCATTCTCCTCGTTGTCGGTTTCAAATTGGTAAACCCCGATAGTATTAAAGATATCTATAGAAAGGGGATGGGGCAGTTTCTCCCATTTGCATTTACCGTGGTCGGTGTGGTAATGACAGATCTGTTGATTGGTATTCTCATGGGGCTATCCGTTTCCATTGTGATCATACTGAGAAGAAGTCTTCAGAATTCGCACTTCCTGAACATGGAAAATCATGAGGGAAACAACCATATCAAGATGACCCTTGCCGAGGAAGTGTACTTTATGAATAAAGGAGCCATTTTAAGTGAGCTGAACAAAGTACCTGAAAACAGCCAGCTCACGATCGACATGAGCAGGTCCGTAAGTATCGATTACGATGTGCTTGAGATCATCAATAATTTCAAGGAAACAGCCAAGTCAAAAAATATTTCGCTTACGGTGATTGAGGGCGCCTCAAATCAAAAGCGGGAAGGAAAAAAGGTAGAGAAAAAGTTTGTTGAGGAGACCGCTTAAGTTTTCACGATGATCAGGAACAGTGCTCGCCACCAGGGAGAAATAAAAGGTACCCGGGTCACTACCCCAGGGTCACTTCGATTTCTCGTTCCGGTTGATTTTACAGAGCGCTCTTACAATGCGCTTGGATATGCACTACAATTAGCAAGACTATGTAAAGGGTCGCTTGAGATGTTTCCCATAGCAGAGGATGTGGTACTCCCTCAATCTGAGAGTGCGTTGACACTGCGTCCCGTACTATCGGCAGGGGAGTCGAAGATGAATAGGAAACTTGAGTCGCTGAAGGAAATAATTAAAGACAATGGAGTCGAGGTTTCTTGTCTTGACATTCAATATGGTGCGATAGCAGCAGCGCTTGCTGATCAGTTATCGTTTGATAAACCGGATGTTGTTGTGGTAGGAGGTGGTACGGCCTCAAGCGTATTTGCCAGAGTGGCGACTGAGGCAAAGACCGCTTTGTTGGTTGTGCCACCCACCCTTCAAACCAGTGTGCCTCATAAGATACTATTGCTTCGGGATGAAACCGCGGTAAGGGAAGAGAGTTTGAGACCCTTGTTTTCTATTGTACACCACGGCTCAAGGCAGCTAAGGGTGGTGGGGAGAAAAACCGGAGGCATCAGAAAATTGATCTTCAAATACCTTTTGCCTGTTGACGATTTCGAGATCGGTGTTAATCGAAGTTTTGATGTTCAGTCTACAATAACAGACGACATAGATTCCTTTTTGCAGAAAGAGAAACCTGAAATGATCTGTAGAATCGTTAAACCGCCTTCCTTTTGGCAACGACTGATCTGGCCCTGGCGCGACACACCGTCAATCAGCAAGATCGAAATCCCAACACTATATATTACAGACTAAAAAATAAAAGGGCGTAGCCCTCTGCAAGCATCCATAAGAATGTTTGAGAAAGCTACACCCATTGACATGCGCTTACGGTTTCACATGTCCAATAGCGTGCTCGTAAAAGTCTTTCTTACTTTTTGAAAGGCTTACCTTTTCCGAGGACCATCCAGTCAACGGAAACGTCTTTGAAAAATTTACAAAGTTTTACGATCGTAGACAGCTTTGGCTCCGTGTCGCCACGAAGAAAACTTCCGGTTTGTCCATGATACAATCCCGCTTTGGCATCAAGTGTCATTACGCGGATCTCGTAGTGGTCTAGCAGAAATGCTAAACGGTCTCTAAATGTGTTCTTTTTTGACATAATTTTGGCTCATTATATGTTAAAAATAATCAAACTCTCAAAATAATTGTAAACCACACATATAATCTATCAAAGAATTTCCCGCTATAGGGAATCTCATCACATCGGGTTTCTCAAACATGGGCAAGTTTCCTTGCATATCTTGGGCAAGAGTGCCGAAAATAGCGCTTAAATCAGTAAAACACACCATTTCAGGCAATTAACAAGATAGTTCAAACATCAATTCCCTATACTAACTAACGTTGATTCACTGATCTGCGGTGAAAATGATTACCCTACAGGCACTTGCCCGTTGCCGCCAATACCTCTGATCGAACCATCCCTACATTTAAACGATATTCCTGACCATTGGTTGATGCTCCTAGGTATTCCCCAGGTCTTTCTAAGTATTTTCGATCCATGCTACCCTACCACTTCCTTCGCAACTACCTGATAGGTTATGCCCTCACGTTTTTCACTTCTGGCGTAGCCCTGGCCCAATCCTTTGCTGAGTATGTAGCGCAGGGTGACCAAAAAGCCGCCAATTTCAATTTTGAGTCCGCGTTGATTGACTACGATCAGGCATTGGCACTAAATCCGGAGGCGGTGGAAGTACTTATTAAAAGAGGTGTGGCCAGAGCCGAAGTAAGGATATTCGACCTTGCCATGGCAGACTTTAATCGGGCACTGGATATTGATCCGGGCAATGCCAGCGCGCTGGTGGCAAGGGCAGATGCCAAAGTTGACCAACTGGATTACCATGGTGCAATGCAGGACTACAACCAAGCCATCGCCAACGACAGCACAAATGCACAGGCCTACAACGGACGAGGTGACATCAAGCTCGATAGAAAAGACTATCTCGGTGCCATCCTGGATTATGATAAAGCGATTGCAATTGATCCTATGGATGCGTTTTCTTTCTACGCCAGAGGACTCGCCAAGATCAAAGCACACCGACAGGAGGAGGGGTGCCTGGATCTGAGTAAATCCGGGGAACTTGGCTATGACCAGGCCTATGCTGATATCAAGAAGCTTTGTAAATAGGCATTGCAATTCTCTGAATAGCCACTCCTGTAACAGACATATCATTTCCTGTAATTGACATATCGTTAACAAATAAGGCCTATGAAAAGCGGGGGCAGGTAAGTAATTTGACTGACCTTAAACCAACCAACCCGTCCGCTTTATGGCAGTTTTCAATCTTACTATTAATGGCAAGGCTCAGCAGGTAGACGTAGACCCGGACACACCTGTGCTGTGGGTGTTGCGAGACAACCTGGATCTGGTCGGAACCAAGTATGGCTGTGGCATCGGACAGTGCGGTGCCTGCACTA
>DAORAG010000377.1:0-3337 GCA_035344095.1 Cyclobacteriaceae bacterium
TCTTCCTTCATACATTTCCTGTAAATCTCCGAGAAGCTCCTCTTCAAATTTTTCTCCGAGAAACCTGGTCGCAAGCCATGTGGCGAGCTTAGGAGGCTTTTGTTTGTTCACAATCATATGCTGCTAAAACTGAGTTGAGGAATGAGTTTCCACATCTGTTGGCGGACTTCCTGAGAAGCTTTCAATTGTCTCATGCCTATTTCAGTCACGCTAAATAAGCGTTTCCTTCTGTCTCCGCGTTTTTCACTTTGCCCGCCTAATTTTGATTTAAGCAGACCCTTATCCTGAAGTCGGTAAAGCGTAATATGCACTGCACCCAGCAACACAGATCTCCCACTGTGCTTCTCTACTTCTTCTTTTACAGAAATACCGTATGCATTTTCCCCCAGGATGCACACGGCAAGCAAAATCAACTCTTCAAATTCACCGATACTTTTGTTCTTCATTGGCTTGAGATGTTACATATACAAAATTATAACTAATGGAACGGAAGTGACAAGAGATAGTTGCAAACTGATTAAAATTTGTTGAGTTCAGTTTCGGAAACAGATACGACTCAGGGTGTGATAATCACCTTACCCAGATACTCCCCTTCTCCAAAATAGCTGAAAGCATCTTGAATTTGGTCAAGCGGGAATGTCTTGTCAAGGTTGATATTAACCTCCCCAGACGCAGCAAGATTTGCCATCTCACTCAGGTCATCCGGGCTGTATTTCAAACCCACCATCGTTACCTTTTTGGCACTAAAATAAGATAATACCTGGCCCCAGGTTGCCACCTTCAGTATCGTACCGGGTGTACCTCCGGTCATTATGAATTTTCCCTTTGGGGTAAGTGCCCTTCGGTACTCCGCAACGGATCTGGTGGCGATGTTGTCGAGAATCAGATCGTATTTTTTTCCTTGTCTCGTATAATCATGTGTTGTAAAATCCAATACATGATCCGCTCCCCACAATTTCATTTGGTCAAACTTAGCAGATTTGTCTACGGCCGTCACAACTGCACCAACAGCTTTGGCCAACTGAATGGCAAACATACCTACTCCACCACCAGCACCGTTCACCAACACATTCATCCCTTGTTCAAGGCCACCTTTGCGGAGCCCTTGCAATGCAAGCAGTCCCGCTTGAGGAATTGCACTGGCATGATCGTACGAAAGTTTTTCAGGAATTTTCGCCAGCACATTCTCATTGCCCAAAGCATACTCAGCAAAGCCCCCCCACTTTCCACCAGATAGGTCACCAAAGACACGATCACCCTTCTTCCATCGAGTAACTTTTGACCCAACCGACTCGACTGTGCCGGCTACATCACAGCCAATTATTGTCTGTCTGGGCTTACGCACCCCACCGATAAGCCTCGCCATAAATGCGCCAATGAGCAAATCATAATCCCATGAATTAATACTTGTAGCATGCACTTTTATCAGCACTTCCTGCCCATAGGGAATAGGATTTTGAACCTCAAGGATTTTGAGATGTTGAGGTCCGCCATATTGTGTATACACAGCGGCTTTCATGCTGTTATCAAGACGTCTATCACTCCACTAAGTTACAATTCTCTGGATTTACATTGAATTGCAACATTTACCGAGGAAACACCAAACGCTTTGTTAGATACTCCCTACCACTTTTAGTAACCTTTTAATATTGCGCAAAACCAATTCATCGAAGAACCTGCGTTTGTTGATTAAAACCGACCGATTGTGTAACACGATATTAAAAAATCAGATTTTTGTATTATCTAACATCATGATGTACGAAGAGAGTGACCGACCATTGCTTGTTAGTCAACGGATAGCGCAGATTTGCATGTTTTTGTTTGCAGCCATCGCCCTCTTTGGGGGATCAATGCAAATATTGATTGGTCAACCCGATACCACACCGAGACTCGACAACATCCACCGCTTTTTAGCTGGCATCTACTTAGGTATGGGTATCATATGTTTTTGGACAGGCTGGACTATTCGTAAGCAAGACACGCTCGTCTTTCTAATATCCCTGGGAGCGATGATGGGAGGTATTGGAAGGATGATATCAATCAGCATGCTTGGTATTCCGGAGCCGCATGCGTTATGGCTGGCGTATCTTGGTGCTGAGGTCATAATTCCGATTATTGCAATGGCTGCACAACTCAAGGCCTATCAGATACTAAAGAAACCACAGGCTAGTCTGTAAGAGGTTCATTCTGTCGCACCTCCTGTTCTTGACTCAGGTAAAAGTGTTACCTTTTCAATCAAATCACTTCCAATATGGTGGCGTTATTAAAAACACCCTGGGTTGGTTTCCTCATGAAGGGAATGGGGCTGCTGGGAATGGTGGTGATAGGCATCGGTGTGATTACTTATTTCCGCGTAAGGCAGGCAGCAGAAGATTTTATCGCTGTGCAAAGTCAGGTTACTGAATGGCGCAAAGACAAGGAGCAAGAGGGTGGACAAGTGTTGACCCTTTCCTGGGAATTTGAAGGGCGCACCTATCAAAAAACAGAAAGCTCACCGTTGTTCACACAGTTGAACTTTCATCAGGGCGACCGCGTCAAAATATATGTCAATCCAGGAGACCCCAATGAAATGGTGCTGCCGGATGCTGAGCCCTTTCTTCAGGAATTGGCATGGCGAATAGTCAAAGCCGGTATTACGCTGCTGATGATCAGTGTGGGCCTGTGGGCATTGCGAAAATTCAGCTGACCTTGAGGAAATAATTTTACCTACTCCTGAAGTTTACGCTCGCATACAGCGCATTGGATCTGAAGGCGTAACTCCCCCACTGCGTTGTTGCTTTATAGCCGATGCAAATGTGTCTTTGTATCCATATCCCCATCTCAAATCCAAGTCCTACCTTTAGACCTTCAATCTCGGGCAGATCTTGTGCAGGGGTGACATTACGATACCAGAGGCTCGTAGCAACCGGCCCAACAGAACTGTATGCTTCAACTTTATCGGATAGTCTATAAGCGATAGGCATCATCAGTCCAAAGTCAAATCCCCCTACATCAATGCGGTAAACATTACCAGCAGCGGGTTCAAACAGTCCGGATCTCAACGTAGTGCCGATGTCAAGTTTTGCATATCGAAGGATTGATAGCTGTTTACGGGAACTACGATCGTCAAATATAAAATTGAAATACACCCCGCCACTTGCGAACCTCTGCTGAATAGATGATTGCTGGCTTCTGGCAATTTCACTCAGCGGTTGTCTCGCTTTACTGTAGCCATACGAGACATAAACTCCGGGTTTAATCGCCTTTACAAACTGAGCCGAGGAGTAAAATGAGATTAAGAAAAAAGCCAGGAGAGGAATACAAAACAATTTGCAATTTTGCTCCATGCTTCAATTTA
>DAORAG010000378.1:0-3337 GCA_035344095.1 Cyclobacteriaceae bacterium
ATGTGAAGATATTACCTGATGACCCTGTGTTCGTGCAAAGTGTAAAAATCGGCCGCGGTGCAATCGACCGAATGTATCCTAACGCCAGGTACCACCAGCTCTCTATCGCGTATGCTCAGTCGGTGGAAGAAGCTGTGACAAAGTGAGTCAATACTTCGTTGGCAGTTCGATTGAAAATGTCGTTTTATCATATTCTCTCGAAAACGAAATAGATCCGCCCAGCAGCTGACAAATCTTCCTGGCGATGTAAAGTCCCAGTCCGCTGCCGCCAGATTTCTCACTGCCCCTGAAGAAGATGTCAAAGATGTTGGCTTCTATTTCGGGAGCAATTCCATCACCATCGTCCAGAACGTCAAGATGCAATAAGCCCTCATCAATTTTTGCGACCACCTGAACCAGACCGGCTACGTTGGAATTACGAAAGTAGATGCCATTCTGCACGACCTGTTTTACCAGCTCGGTGAGCAAATCGGGATCCGAGACCATCGGTGCAGGATCATCCATTGAATAGTGAAGCGTTACGTTGTGACCTGCAGCCACGCCTTGTTGTGAGTCGATGACCTTCCGCAACGTTTGGTCAATATTGATTTCAGAGAGATGAAGGTCCTTTGTGGTCAACTTGTACAAGGTAGACAAGGCGTTGAGTACGTCAAGCATCCTCTTCGCATTCGACATCATGTGATTTGAGTAGCTGCTGGAGAGATGGAGATCCTTCTCGGCTTCATCAGATTGATTATTCCCAGCATGGACGTTACGGGTGATCGCAGGCTATGAGACGAATGATACAACAACCGTTCAAGTTCGGAGTTTCTTATTTTCAGTTCTTCAAGCGTTTTGGTGAGCGACTCGTTGTATTTCATCGCTTCGTCCAGCGCTGCAGATAGCATGCCCCTCTGAGCTTCCAGTTCCTCTTGTTTTTCTTTCAGCTCGAGGTCTTTATCAGCCGGCTGTTGCAAGATTTGCCTTGTTGTGGCGTCAGGGTGCATAATGGTCCAAATGATCCCAGTGGATAAACAGGCGGTAAATAGTAATGTTTTGAAAATGCAGAATAACAATTGAAAACTTGTATCGAGTCGCGTACTGGTCTAATGCGAGTTACTGCCTTTTGTTGCCAATCCATCAGAGGGCGTGGTCTCTCAGATGAGGGGTAAAAACCAGAAGCGTTTTTAGTACTTTTAGCGCACCTAAAAAACAACGTATGTTTAAAATAGACCAGATTGGTGCTGCCCACAGCAAAGTAAAGTCCGGAGCTGACTTCCCCGCATATATTCAGGAACTTAAGCGCCTCGGTGTCATCCACTACCAGACTTTTGTTGTGGACGGGCGCACGGATTATTATGGAGCAAGTGATTATCGCGCAACATCGCCTGCGAAGTATTCAGATCTTGTTGTCGCTGCCCAATGCGAGGCCGAACAATTTAAGGCCGCTCTGAAAGAACATCAACAGGGTAAAACCGACTATCCAACTTTTATCAGATCATGTGCTGAATGTGGCATTGAGAACTGGATTGTTGACCTGGCAAAAATGACCTGTACTTACCATGACAAGTCAGGCAATGAGGTTCTGGTTGAGGCAATACCACAGTAATGGACGAAAAAATGATGATCCGTCAGTTTGGTCTGCGACTGCCTGTAAATTTTTTGATCTCCGTGTTGTTGCTCTCGTGTTCTGCGTCAACTCCCGACACGTGTAAGGTGGTAGCCGACTATTATGCTACCTATCAAGCCCACGATGATTTTGAAAAATTTATGGAGTTCTATGATGATAAGGTAGTGCTGGAAGACATGATCAATGGGGATAAGGTAGAAGGCAAGGAGGCTTTGAGAAATTTCTTTAACTGGTCGAATCCTGATCTTCAGAAGATAGGTGACGACTTCATGGTCGTAGAAGAAATCATCGTAGAGGGAAACAAGGCGGTGGCGAAGGGTTACTTTGCTCCATTCAAGTACGGTGAATCGGAGTTCGAGGCGATGCAATTCACCACGATACTGACGTTTAATGACGCAGGAAAAATAGTACGGCATGTGGATTGGATCAACTATCCCAACACGCTGGTCGACTACAACACGAGAAAGAATTCTAATGAATGGCTGAAGTAGTTTTTTTTTGTGTGGTCAGGTGTTCCGTAGCGCCCGACTGAGATAATATTGCCTGCTCGCTTTTCTGTACCGTTCGTCTAGTGCCTATTTGGTTTAGTTTTGGGGTGTTGCGATATTATAGGTTACAAACCTGTACCCATGGAACGCGACACTCAACTTACCAGACGTCAGTTGTTAAAAAACGCTGGCGCTGCAATTGGCAGCAGCATGTTGTTCACCAATGATCTTTTTGCCGGTGAACCTTCTAATATTCCACCGGGGAAGGCGGTGGTATTCACCCATACAACTGTAGTGACAGGCGATGCTAACAAAGCGCCCATAAGAGATGTCGCTCTCGCAGTAAAAGATAATTTGATTGCCGCTATCGGTCCAACTGACGAAGTGTTGAAGCAGTTTCCAGGGGCAGAGGTGATTGATGGGAAATACAAGGCATTGTTGCCGGGGTTGATCAATTGCCATGCGCATTTGTCTGCAGCGGTGGCCCGGGGTTTTAATGAGGACTTCGGCTTCCCGAACAGGGCTGGTCTCAATGTCTGGCCGGAGGCGTTGGTATCTGGCGAGGAGCGGGCGTTGATGTCGGTGATGGCTGCACTGCACAGCATACGTACCGGAACTACGACTGTCATGGAGTACACGCGGAACATTGCAGACGAGGCCAACGAGTTGGCGAAGACGGGAGTGCGATGGGTGTTTGCGGAAGGGGTGAATGACCGAATTGATGCAGACGTGATGTCACCAGAGGTATTTGAAAAAAGTACCACGCCAAGGTTCTCAACACACCAGCGGGAAGAAGGTATGAAGAGGATTGATGATTTATTTAGTAAGTGGCACAACAAGAACAATGGAAGGATACAGGTTTTCCCTGCTGTAGTGCATACAGAAAACACCTCACCGGAATTATTGAAGGCTGTGAGGGAATACGCAGAGAAGCACAACGTAGGTTATACCATTCACCTGAATCAAACGCATGCAGAGATCAACTACATGCAGAAGTTTCACAATGCGCGACCTGCTGAGTATCTCTATCGTCATGATTTCCTTGGTCCGCTATTGGTAGCCGCACATGCACGCTATGTTGACGCAGATGAAATTGCCATGCTTGGTAAAACAAAAACAATTATCAGTCACCAGGCAGCGATGGCAGCGAATAGGGGTGTGAGTCCACCCATCCCTGCGCTAAGAGATGCGGGTTGTCCGATTTGCCTTGGTACCGATAATAACAACAACGACATGTATG
>DAORAG010000379.1:0-3331 GCA_035344095.1 Cyclobacteriaceae bacterium
TTTGTTTTGACTTTGATGACTTCACCACGCCTTCTACAAAAGCCATTCCCCTCACTCCTTCATGAACATCCGGAAAATCATATTTCGAGATGTTTAATTTCTTACCAGGTTTATAATCGCGTACCGCTCTCGAGAAAGCCAGGTAGATATTAGCGAATGCTTCGAGATAACCTTCCGGATGCCCTGACGGCACACGAGTATTCAACTTGGCCTGATCACACAAGTAGGGTAAGCCAGTTCGGTATATCTGAGTAGGTCCATCGAGGCTTCTTACAACCAGGGTATTTGGCTCTTCCTGTCGCCACTCCAATCCGCCCTTTTCACCATACACCCTGATCTTAAGATTGTTCTCCTCTCCGGCAGCTACCTGCGTGGCGATCAACGTACCTGTCACTTCATTTTGAAAGCGAAGCAACATCGCACTGTCATCATCCAAAAGTCTTCCTTTGATCACAGCATTCAACTCAGCACAAACTTCAGTGATATTTAGTCCAGTAATATATTCAGCCAAGTGAGCTGCGTGCGTTCCGATGTCACCTATCGCGCCACCAGCTCCAGAACGTTTGGGATCCGTTCTCCATCCCGCCTGTTTCTGTCCTGATTTCTCGAGTGGTGTAGCGAGCCATCCTTGTGGATACTCTACAAATACTTTTCTAATCTTTCCGATCTTACCAGATTTTACAAGATGCTTTGCTTCTTTCACCATTGGATATCCCACATAAGCATGCGTGACGGCAAGCACCAGTCCTGATTTATCAACAATGGATTTCAGCTTCTTAGCCTCACCTAGTGATAGTGTAAGAGGCTTGTCGATGATGACGTGAAAACCATTTTCAAGTGCTTCCCTGGCGGGATCAAAATGCACATGATTGGGCGTAACGATCGCCACAAAGTCCATGCGCTCACCCTCAGGTAACTTCTTCTCTTCGCGAATCATGGCACTGTATGATTCATAAACACGGTCGGAGTTAAGGTACAAAGCCCTACCCGCCTCCGCTGATTTCGTGGGGTTACTACTAAAGGCTCCACACACCAGATCAATCTCTCCATCCAGGGCGGCAGCCTTTCTGTGGACAGCCCCGATGAACGCATCAGGACCTCCACCTATCATTCCCATTCGAAGTTTTCTCTTCTTCATTTAGCCAGAATCGTTTAGAAGCAATATATCCAAAAGACTTAAATAGTGGGCCATAAGTTTTTCTGCAAACGTTTGCATTTAGGATTGAGGTCTTGCGCAATCGATTTATTCGTGCAATCTTAAATGTTGGAATAAAGTTAATGGCGCGCTACTCACCCGGATGTGCCATTCTTGCTTCCGACCCACAGGCTAACGACCAAAAAACTGAAAAAATGAATACAACAGTCAAAGTGCAATTGTCCTTTATGATGTTCCTCGAATTCTTCATTTGGGGCGGCTGGTTTGTCACGCTAGGTACTTTCTTAGGTGATAATCTTCATGCAACTGGCGGTGAAATTGCCGTTGCGTTCTCTACTCAATCATGGGGAGCTATCATCGCACCGTTTATTATCGGTCTGATTGCCGATCGATACTTTAATGCTGAGCGTATACTCGCAGTATTGCACCTTGCAGGAGCAGTTCTGATGTATCAGATGTACGCTTCGGTGGATTTTGATGGCTTCTACCCTTACGTACTTGCGTACATGATCATTTACATGCCCACGTTGGCCCTGGTGAACTCCATTTCTTTCAATCAAATGAAAGACCCCGCAAAGGAGTTTTCACTTGTTCGTGTGTTCGGAACAATTGGATGGATTGTAGCAGGTCTTACGATCAGCTATATCTTCCTTTGGGATTCACCTGACGCCCGAGCGCAAGGGATGCTAAAGAATACTTTCCTGATGGTAGCAGTTGCTTCCGCTGTGCTTGGACTATTTAGTCTCACACTACCCAAAACCCCTCCTACCGCTGACCGAAACGAAAAGGTAAGTCTGGCTACGATTTTAGGACTTGATGCATTGAAATTGCTTAAAGACCGAAACTTCCTCATCTTCTTTGTTTCGTCAGTGTTGATCTGTATTCCTCTTGCATTCTACTATCAAAATGCCAATCCATTCCTCGCTGAAATAGGTGTAAATAATCCAACTGGTAAGATGACCATTGGACAAACGTCTGAAGTGTTGTTCATGTTAGCCCTGCCTTTCTTCTTCAAGCGGTTTGGTTTTAAAATGACAATTGTAGCAGGTATGCTGGCATGGACACTTCGCTACCTCCTGTTTGCTTATGGCAATGCGGGCGATCTGGCATTCATGCTCATACTCGGCATCGCACTGCACGGTATTTGTTACGACTTCTTTTTTGTCTCCGGACAAATCTATACCGACTCAAAGGCGGGAGAAAAATTTAAAAGTGCTGCACAGGGATTGATCACACTGGCAACTTACGGTTTCGGCATGCTGATCGGGTTCTGGGTCGCTGGCAAGATCACGGATTCTTATCTCCTGGCCGACAGCACGCACAACTGGGTCGGCATTTGGACGTTCCCAGCCATCTTTGCTTTTGGTGTATTGGTCATCTTTGTGATCTTCTTCAAAAACGAAGCGATCGAGTATAAGAAATAAGGAAACTCATTAAATCAAGGAGCGCTGACTATCATTAGCGCTCCTTATTATTTATAGTCAAATCACCCAAGCCTCAGACAGCCGACTTCTCCATAATCTTCCTCATCTCATCAAGAGTCTGCTATGATATAAGCACACTTAACAAGCACCCCTCAAAATTTCGGTTAAAAATTGAGTAAATTTGACCATGGGACTACTTGAGGCATATAAAGAACAAATTCAAAGGCTTTGTGAAAATCACAAGGTCAAGGCTCTGTATTCATTCGGTTCAGTTAATACAACAAGATTTACCCAGGACAGTGATGTAGACTTGATGGTTGATTTTGAAACAAATGATCCCTTTGAGTATACCGACAACTATTTTGACCTGAAATTTGAATTGGAGAGAATATTAGATAGGCAAATCGACCTTTTAGAGAGCAAGGCCATTAAAAACCCATTCCTGAAAGAGAATATTGACAAATCGAAAGTTCTCATCTATGGACAATGAGGTAAAAACCTGGCTTAGAGACATAGAACAGGCAATTGGAGAAATCAATTCATTTATGCCCGATGAAAAAAACTTCAAGAATTTTCAAAAGGACATAAAAACCAAAAGGGCGGTTGAAAGAAATATCGAAATTATTGGAGAAGCTATGAGTAGAATTCTCAAAGCAGATCCTAACATCAAGATCAGCCACACCAGAAAAATTGTGGACACAAGGAATAGAATAATTCATGGATATGATTCTGTTTCTGAGGACATCCTCTG
>DAORAG010000380.1:0-3317 GCA_035344095.1 Cyclobacteriaceae bacterium
CCCAAATGAAGAATGAAGCTGAGTATAGTGCCATCAAGGTAGACGAGCCTATCGAAGCCTATTTTAATTCGGCCAGGTACGCTAAAACATTTAAAAAGATCAAGGTCTCGAGCAGAGAAGACCAAGAAGAATCTACACGTTCATTTCCCAGATCACTATCGCCAACACAGCGCCTGAATACATGAATTTTCTTAACCGTGCGTTTATTAGTGGATTTGACGAGTTATCTAAAAGACAGTTAAAGAGAACAATTGCAATCAAGTCCTCATGAATTTCTTGATCGAGCCACATAAGGAGATACTGGTCAAACTTACCCAAAAGATATTCTGCCACTTGATGACATCAATATACCGTTCCTTCACATTGATCACTTGATAATCTCCAAACTCACCAGTTCTAGACCAAAAGACAAGTTGGACGTGGAAGAGCTACAAAGAATTCTAAGAATGAGAGAAGAAAACAACGAACGAGCTGCAAATTTTTACTTTACCAAATAACCCTCCACAAGGGCGCGAAGCTTATCAATTTCTGCCTGCTTCATGGTGCTGCTCACCTTAAGCATCAACTCAAACATGACTTCTTGTTTGTACCCAAGTTTTGAAGCTACTTGAGAGCAGTATTTAATTTCCTCTTTGTATAGCCTCTCATCAATCTTCATGAGTTGTATTAGGCTAAACAGGTAATTGAATTTTTGATCGCTGGAGAGTCCGTCAGGGATAATTATCTCATGAGATTGCTTGAACAGCTCCTCCACATCTTCCTTTTTCATTCCGTTGGCCACCCCGATGTTCGTGATGTATTTCTTTTCGCGTTCAGCCACTTGGTTATCGATAAGGGCGAGATTGACCAGTAACTTGAGTTGTGAGTGTGTCGACATGTGGAATATTGTCCTTTTGGTGCGAGAATAGATATCAAAAATGATCAAAAACTTTTTCTTTAAAAACTAACTTTATCAATTACATTACATCGCATGAATTTTCTGGCTCATCTTCATCTTTCAGGAAGTGATCACGATATCATGATCGGGAATTTTATTGGTGATTTCGTGAGGGGAAGAAATCTGAAAGAGCAATTTGGTGAAGGAATAGCCCGAGGCATTGAACTTCATCGTGCCATTGATGAGTTCACCGATACACACGCTATCGTACAACAAAGCAAAAACAGACTGCGCCCCAAATACCGACACTATGCAGGGGTCATTGTGGACATGTTTTATGATCACTATCTGGCCAAAAACTGGAGTACCTATCACGATCAGCCATTGGAACAATATGCGCAGGAATTTTACGCGCTCACCAAAAATTACAATCACATTTTACCGGAACGAGCCAAGCGGTTGTTGATATACATGACGCAAGGAAACTGGCTTGTGAACTATGGTAAGACAGAAGGTATTCACAGAGCCCTATCCGGTATGGCCAGCCGAACACCATTTGAATCGAAAATGGAAGAAGCTGTAGGTGACTTGGTTGAGCACAACGAAGAGTTCCAGGAGGAGTTTCGAAAATTTTTCCCTGAACTACACTCATTCTCTGTAAACTGGCTTAAAGATCTTTAGCCACAAATTCCCATGGCTTGCTAATTTTACGCTATGACATCCAATGATCCTGAACTTGATGGCAAATACCTGGGAACGATATCCAGAGACTTCGTTAAGGTAGCCGATACCCTGAAAGAGTCGTCCTATCAGATACGCAAGGCTGGTTTCGAGTTTCCCATCTTCGCCATTGCCAAAGACTCTATTTCAATTGGCCAACTCCTGCTAGGTAAGGATGATCTCGGGCTTGAATGGAACTACTACGCATCCTACCTCGGGGAATTCGTACAGCGTGAATTGATTGCTACAGAAAAAGAGGACGTCTTCAAGAGTAATTACAAGGATCCTGATGAATTTTGCTGCCTCTTTGTGGTGGATAGAGAGTTTACCAAATTCGTTTATATCCCCTTCCCCATCGACTAAGGTTTGAAATGGTTCCAGCCTTGAGCTTGCAATGGAATAACAGTTCCTTGCTTAGAAATCAATAAGTTTTGTTTGGCTTCACCGTGCATATGACCAATAAAATGGATGTCTGGATGATTCTTTACTTTTTCAAAATCATCCTGAGTGATTGTAAACAATAACTCATAATCCTCTCCACCATTGAGTGTGCATGTGATCGGATCAAGCTTCAACTCAATTGCAGCTGTCTCATATACCTTCGTGTCGATCGGGATCTTGTCCTCAAATATCTTCACCCCAAGTCCTGAATTTTTGCTGAGGTGGAGCAACTCAGATGCCAGGCCATCAGATATATCAATCATCGAAGTAGGCACGATGCCCAGATCACTGAGCTCATGAACAATATCTGTTCGTGCTTCAGGCTTAAGCTGACGACCCACAACATACTCAAAGTCTTCCAGCTGTGGTTTCATTTCCGGGTTGGTCAAAAAAACCTGCTTCTCCCTCTCCAAAATTTGCAGCCCAACGTATGCAGCTCCAAGATCCCCAGTCACGCAAATGATATCGTTGGCCTTTGCCCCACTTCGATAAGCAATCTTGTCCTTTTGAACCCTGCCCATGGCTGCAATTGAAATGACAAGTCCGGAAGCTGAGGAAGTTGTATCCCCACCTACAAGGTCCACTTTATAATTTTGACATGCAGCACGAATCCCTTCATACAACTCGTCAACTGCTTGCAATGAAAATCGGTTACTCAAGCCCAAGCTTACAATAATTTGCTCTGGGCGGCCATTCATTGCGGCTATGTCGGAGAGGTTCACAACCACAGCTTTGTATCCGAGATGCCTGAGCGGCACATATGATAAATCAAAATGAACACCTTCAGTGAGCATGTCAGTACACAAAAGTGTAAAGTCTTCACCAGCATCAATCACAGCGGCATCATCACCAATACCCCTGACAGACGAACTATTTTGAAGCTGAACTTGCTGGCTTATTCTATCGATCAGTCCAAACTCCCCTATTTGATTTATTTCCGACCTTTTTTCTGTCATTGTAACTGCCGCTTACCGGTGTTTTGGTTGTTTGATCCGGCAAAAATAAACCTTATCGACTACCAACGCCTAATATCTCCATCCATTGGTATTAACCATCATAAAAAATTCATAAAAATGAAGACACTCGTTGGAATTGTTGTGTTGGCAATTTTAATCACTTCTTGTGGACCCAAACCCTACTACGAAACTTCTGTAGGCAAGAAAAAATTGAAGCATTATAACAGCCTGCAATTCGGGCAAAGTCAAAAGAACTAAGCCGGTTTTTCCTGGCACATTTCCACCAGCACTCCATTGGTTGTTTTAGGGTGTAAAAAGGCAAT
>DAORAG010000381.1:0-3298 GCA_035344095.1 Cyclobacteriaceae bacterium
TTCTTTGAGAAGAATATTCCAGCCAAGGACTCCTATACACAATTCAAAAAACTTCCATGGACCTATCAATCGGTAGCTCCTATTCCAATTTTTATTTCTATCGATCAGGAGGGCGGGAGAGTGAACCGGCTGAAAGAGAAATACGGATTTCCGAGATCGATAACAGCAGCAGCGATGAGCACTTCGATTGATTCTGTCAGGTACTATGGCCAAACAACTGCCGCAACTTTAGCTGGGCTTGGGATCAACGTGAATTTTGCCCCTGTAGTTGATGTGGCGATCAATCCCACGAATCCCGTGATTGTTAAACCGGAAAGATCATTTTCCAGCAACGAAGACTCTGTATCGATGTATGCGCGTGAGTTCATCAAGGCGCACCGCCAAGTAAAGGTAATCACGGTGCTAAAGCATTTTCCCGGACACGGGAGCTCAAAGGACGACACACATTTGGGAATAGCGGATGTTACCAAAACGTGGCAGGAAAAGGAATTGACGCCCTATCGTTCGCTGATAGACTCTGGCTATGTGGATGCGATCATGACTGCCCATATTGTCAACAAGAATTTAGACAATAAAGGATTGCCAGGCACGCTCTCCAGACGAATGATTGACAGCCTGCTCAGAAAGCAACTGCATTTTGATGGCGTGGTGTTTTCTGACGATATGCAAATGCACGCGATTACAAAACACTTTGGCCTTGAGGAGGCGATCAGGTTGGCCGTGAATGCAGGTGTTGATATTCTGACTTTTTCGAATAACATCGAAGGGAGTGAAGCCCGAACGGTTGAGCGGGTTCACACAATCATCAAGGGTTTTGTCAAAGACGGAACGATTCCTAAAGAACGGATAGACGAGTCTTACAAGAGAATCATGAAGCTAAAAGCGAGATTAGGTCAATCAGAAGCGGAGTATTACAAAAATGAACTTCTCAAATCAGAACAGCAGGTGAGATTGATGCAAGACTCTTTGCAAGCACTGAATAAACAATTGAGAAAACCTGTTCCGCAAACGAAACCAACTGACGGTGAGGACGTGAAGAAGAAAAGGAAGAAGAAAAATTAAAAGACATGCCGAGCCCGTTTGTCATCATTGAGCCGAAAGGACAGAGAGTACCCATTTTGTTGAGCGTCCCTCATTGCGGCACCTCGTTTCCCAGTGAGATCGCAGGCGAGTACGATCAAGAAATGATCAAGCAACCAGACGATACAGATTGGTTTGTTCATGATCTCTACAATTTCGCAGCTGACATGGGCATCACCATGATTCATGCGGCATACAGTCGTTGGGTGATTGATCTTAATCGTGATCCTGAAAGCAAACCACTTTACAATGATGGTCGGATAATCACTGCGCTTTGCCCTACTACTGATTTTTTTGGCAAGCCTATTTACAATGATAACCGAAAGGAAGTTTCAAAAGCTGAGGTTGAACGCAGGCTGGAGAACTATTACCGTCCTTACCACGCTAAAATTGCGGAGCTTCTCAAAGACCTGAAAGACGAGTTTGGAAAAGTTTTGTTGTGGGAATGCCATTCCATTCGCCAGCATGTCCCAACCATTCACAAGGAGAAATTTCCTGATCTGATTCTTGGCGATGCAGATGGCACTTCCGCTTCACCAGGATTGATAGAGGCTGCGCTTACAGGCTTGGAAAGCGCAGACTATGAGGTCAAACATAACTATCCTTTCAAAGGTGGATTCATCACCAGAAATTTTGGGCTGCCTATGGAGGGTCAACACGCTCTACAACTGGAGATGAGCAAGGTGATGTATATGGATGATACGGAGTTGAAGTTTGATAACGCGCGCGCAAGCAAAATGAGAAAAGTTTTGATGCACACTTTTGAAAACCTGATTGATGGGCTCAACTAGTAATTCTTCAGCTCAAGTGACGAGACAAAGTCCCTCACCCCGTCCTTCGGACACCCCTCTCCCTGGGGAGAGGGGAGGGGGTGAGGGACTTTTCTATTACAAATTCAAGGCACTCCTCCAGCGTGACGGCTGGCTTGCTCCTGCCTATGTTGGTGTAGATGGCGAGGGTAAAATTCAGTACCTATCTCAGGAAGCTCCGGGGGATGGATTTGCTATGGATTCAGTGGATGGGTTTGCTATTCCCGGATTTCAAAATGCACATTCGCATGCCTTTCAGTATGCGATGGCAGGATTGGCAGAGAATCATCCCGTTGGGGCGCATGATGACTTTTGGACGTGGCGCGAAGCCATGTATCAATGTGCATTATCTGTCGATCCGGATCAGGCGGAGGCAATTGCTGCTATGTTGTATGCGGAGATGTTGAGACACGGCTACACGCATGTTGCTGAGTTTCATTACCTGCATCACGACAAGGATGGAAAACCTTATGATAATCTGTCGGAGATGGGCGATCGAATGGTAGCTGCTGCAGCGTCTGCTGGAATTGGCATTACCCTCGTGCCCGTATTTTATCAGAAAGGAACTTTCGGTCAAGACCCTCAACCAAGACAACGCAGATTTATTTCACCGACCGTTGATGCTTACTTCAATTTACTGGAGAGTTCTAAAAACTCGGTTAAGGGTTATGCCAAAGCAAAGCTGGGTTTCAGTGTGCATTCTCTTCGGGCGGTAGAACTGGCTGATATCAAAACCACATTTGATAACGGGCCGAAGGAATTACCTTTTCATGTTCATGTCGCTGAGCAGAAAAAGGAAGTAAGTGATTGCCTCAATTACTGTGGAAAGAGGCCGATGCAATGGGTGTTGGATAACCTGCCGGTCAATGAGAGATTTCATCTGGTGCACTCCACACATCTGGATGATGATGAATTGGATGCATTGGCGAAATCAGGAGCTCATGTGGTGTTGTGTCCATCTACTGAGGGGAATCTTGGTGATGGTATATTTAGAATGAAGGAGTATGTGAACAAAGGCGGGCGTTGGTCAATTGGCACAGATAGCCACATCGGATTAAATCCGCTGGAGGAATTTCGAATGATTGATTATAGGCAACGACTAGTTACGCATGCGCGAAATACCTTCGTTGGAGATGCGGGGCACTACATGATCAACGAAGAAATTCAATCGGGGAGGAAGGCGATGGGGATTGATTCAGCTGACAATTTTGAAATTGGTGGCTCTTTTGATGCTGTGGTAGTTGATGGCCAGGCACCACTGCTCTCTTCGACCAGCCTCAAAAATCTCGTGCCAGCTCTTGTCTATTCTTCGGATGTCAATCACTTTTTTGGAACAATAGTCAGTGGCAAGTGGATTGTAAAAAGAAATCGCCACACACGTCTCGATGAAATCAAATCGAAGTTCGTTG
>DAORAG010000382.1:0-3297 GCA_035344095.1 Cyclobacteriaceae bacterium
TACCCAGGTGGAGGATGCATTGACGAAAGTGAAGGATGCTGTGGATCGTGCGAAACCGGAGCTTCCCGATGATCTGCCAGCTGATCCCAATGTTTTCGAGCTCAATTTTTCTGAGTTCCCAATCATGAATATTAACCTCGCGGGTAACTATTCATTGGAGCAATTGAAAGACTATGCCGAGTATCTGGAGGATGAGATCGAAGGTATTACTGAGATCTCCAAAGTAGAGATCAGAGGCGTGGATGAGAAGGAAGTGAAAGTAAAGGTGGATCCTTATCTGCTTGAAGCGAGGAAGCTGAACTTCGGAGATATTGAAAGTGCGATACAATCCGAGAATGTGACATTATCAGGAGGAAATATCCTCGATGATGGCATTCGCAGGACATTACGTGTGGTAGGTGAGTTTTCAGACCCTCGCCAGATTGAAGACATCGTGGTGAAGCATGAGAAGGGAAATATCGTCTACTTACGCGATGTAGCCACGGTTGAATTTGACTACATAGAGAAGTTGAGCTACGCTCGTTTGGAAAAAAAGCCAGTGGTAATGGTGGACGTAATCAAACGTAGTGGCCAAAACCTTTTGGCGGCAACAGATAAGGTGAATGCAATACTGGCGAAGGCAAAGGCTGAAGTGTTTCCTCCGGATTTGGATGTGTTGATCACCAACGACCAGTCTTCTTTCACCAAAGAGATGGTGAGCAGTTTGGAGAACAACATCATTTCTGGTGTGATAGTAGTGGTGAGTGTGTTGATGCTGTTCCTTGGAACACGTAATGCGCTATTTGTAGGTATTGCGATTCCACTCTCAATGTTCCTTTCGTTCCTCATTCTGGGCGCTATCGGATATACTATCAATATGATGGTGTTGTTCGGGATGATCATGGCACTTGGTATGCTGGTCGATAATGGTATTGTGGTGGTAGAGAACGTGTACCGCCTTTATGAAGAGGGGTATGACATCATGAGTGCGGCAAAGCTTGGCGTGGGAGAGATTGCATGGCCAATCATTGCGTCTACTGCAACTACATTAGCGGCATTCTTGCCATTGGCGATGTGGCCCGGTATCATGGGTGAGTTTATGAAGTACTTGCCGATCACGTTGATCATTGTACTTTCATCATCACTTTTTGTCGGACTGGTTATCGTACCGGTGATTGCATCGATGGCCATGAAGCATGAAAATGCTACCGTGATCAACAAGAAGAAGATGTGGAAGCGCGTTGCGATATACTTTGGTCTTGGTGTATTGATCATTGTGATGCAGATTTTCTGGATTGGAAATATTTTGGTGTCGCTCGCATTGCTCACACTTCTTAATGTGTTCATGTTTGTGCCTGCGTCTCACAAGTTCCAAACCAATTTCCTTCCGAGGTTGGAAGCTCAGTATTCTCGTCTGATTGCTTATGCGCTAAAAGGAAAGAACCCAAGGTGGTTTTTCGGAGGTGCTGTACTTACGCTCATTTTGTCATTTGTATTGATGGGCCTGTTTCCTCCAAAAGTGATCTACTTCCCGGTTAACGTACCGAAATACATTAACGTGTTCATTGAGTATCCTGTAGGTACTGACATTGAAGAAACAAACCAGTTTGCATTGCAAGTGGAGGACAAGGTGATTGAGTTGGTAAAACCTTATCGTAGCATTGTTGAGTCAGTAATTGGCAATGTGGGCCAAGGTACTGGCGATCCAAATGACCCTTCTAATATTGGTCAGGCAGAATCACCCCACAAGGCACGCGTTACTGTCAACTTTGTTGACTTTAAATACAGAAACGGGATTAACACGAATGACATCCTGAACGAAGTTCGTGAAGGAATCAAGGGATATCCTGGAGTGACTGTAACAGTGGATAAAAATGCTGACGGACCTCCAACCGGTAAGCCGATCCAGATAGAGCTTTCGGGTGACGACTATTTGACGCTTACCCGCTTGGCTGAGGATATGAAGAAAACCATCAATGAGTCAGGCATTCCAGGTATTGAAAAATTAAAAACTGACCTTGAAACAGGAAAGCCGGAACTTATTGTTGACATCGATCGTGAGAAGGCGAGAAGATTTGGTCTTTCAACCTACTCGGTAGCCAACGAAGTGCGTACCTCGCTCTTTGGAAAAGAAGTTTCGAAGTACAAGCAAGGTGAAGATGATTACAAAATTCAGCTTCGACTGGATGATAAGTACCGCTATGATGTGGATGCGTTGATGAACAAGAGCATTACCTTCCGCGATCAATCAAGCGGCAAGATCGCGCAGGTTCCGATTTCATCTGTTGCACAAGCTGAGTTGACCTCAACTTATGGTTCAGTGAAGAGAAAGGATTTGAAGAGAATGATTACCATTACCTCAAATGTACTGAACGGTTATAACCCTACTGAGATCAACGATCAGATCAAGGTATTGCTGGCAGACTTTAAAATGCCTCCTGGCTATTCATTCAAGTTTGGTGGTGAGCAGGAGAAGCAAGCCGAAGAGTTTAGCTTCCTTGGCCGCGCGCTACTATTGGCTGTGTTCCTGATCTTCCTGATCATCGTAGCACAATTCAATAAGATAACTGCACCATTGATAATCATGACGTCAGTTGTGTTTAGTACGATCGGTGTATTCCTTGGTTTATTGATCTTCCGTATGGATTTTGTGGTGATCATGACCATGATTGGTATCATCTCGTTGGCCGGTGTTGTGGTGAACAATGCGATTGTGTTGATCGACTTCATTGAATTGAAGAAGAAGCGGATGAAGGAAGAACTGGGATTGGATCGACTGCCTATGGAAAAAGTGGTAGAGGCCATTGCAGAGGCTGGCAAGACCAGATTAAGACCCGTATTGTTGACAGCGATAACCACGGTATTGGGGTTGATCCCACTGGCGGTCGGTATCAACATTGACTTTATTAAGTTTTTCAACGTATATGATGCGGATTTTTATATCGGTGGCGATAGCGTAATGTTCTGGGGTCCTCTTTCATGGACTATTATATATGGACTTACCTTTGCAACCTTCCTGACACTGGTAGTGGTACCGGTAATGTACCTGCTGGTTGAAAAATTGAACAGGAGATTAGGGATCGGATAAAATTGCGATAGACTAAAACCTTAAAGACCGCGTCCTTGTTGTTAGAGGACTGCGGTCTTTTTTTATTCAATGATTTTACAACGACTTACCATGGTGTTCATTTTTATTCTGGTGTTCCTTGCCATTGATTACTACGTTTTTCAGGCGGTATTGACGGTGAGTAAGTCATGGACACCATTGGCTAAAGCCGGCTTTAGGCTGGTGTTTTGGGTGCCAACCATCTTGAGTGT
>DAORAG010000383.1:0-3292 GCA_035344095.1 Cyclobacteriaceae bacterium
AGGTAAACCGAGTCAACAAAAACATTTGACGACTGACTAAAGGCCACTGGAACCAAATGCCACTGGCAAGTGGAGTCTGCAGCAAAATTGTCGGAGATGCCTGCTGTTGATTTTTGAAAATCTGAAATCCAGAAGATGTCTGCACCTGACTTGTCGTTACCCATTCTTTCGCTCACCTCACTTACCGTACGCGAAATGGCAGATAATCGCAATTGTGTTAATAGATCAAGTATTTCAGTCTTTGTTTTATAGGAATTTGAAAAAGGCGCAAAGTCATTAGTGATAAGTTTATATCTCGTATCAGCGGGAAAGAGTTCTACAATCTCACGTATAAAATTATTGCCAGCATCAAGTGCCCTGGTTTTTTCACCTACCTGGGCCGACATGCTAAAAGAATTGTCGAGGTACAAAATAATATTGCGCGCTGCCGAGACTTGCTCCTTGGCCGGTAAAAAAGGCTGAGCGAATGCCATTACCAGAAAGAATAGGAACAACAATCTGGATGCCAATACCAAATACTGTTTCAACCTCCTCTTTTGAGTAGTCTCCTCTTTGATTTGTTTTAATAGGCGATTGTTCGAAAAAAATATTCTTGTCGTTCTGCGAAAGTTGAAGAGGTGAATGATAATGGGGATGGAAAGAGCCGTAAGCGCCCAAAGAAACTGAGGAAAAGCAAAATTCATTACCGTCAAAAATAGAGAATTTACCTTTCAATAACGGAGAATTGAAAGATGAGTTATGCCGAAGGAAATGAACCCCTACCGCCTGTATGAGAAGTCACCCAAGAGGCGTCAACAGCAAAGCCATTATTCGTTACGAAGTGTTTCGACAGGATTCACCGAGGCCGCTTTTATTGTTCTCCAAATCACAACTAATGCAGCTACCGCGATGACGAGCACCCCAGGAGCTATAATATACGACCACACCGAATCCACCCTGTAGGTGAAATTCCGGAGCCAATAATTCATCAGGTAGTAGGAAATGGGTACGCTAACTATAAAGGCGACTACTATCAGCTTAAAGAAATCCTGTGACAGCGTTATAAGCAACCTTGACACTGACGCCCCAAGCACTTTTCGAATTCCAATCTCCTTGGTTCTGAACTTCAATTCAAGGCTTGCGATTCCAAACAGTCCGAGTAGTCCAATACCACTTGACACAATAGCAAAAAACATAAATAGTCCACCGAATCGCTTCTCCCGAACATAAAGTTGTTGCACCGTGTCATCAGCAAAATAAAAGTCAAAGGGTCGATTAGGATATACTTCCAACCACGCTTCCTTGGTAACCTTAACTCCGCGGTTGAGGTCTCCCGCTAATCGCACAGATACCTTTTGATAAAAGTAGGGCATTAACCCCATTACGATGGGGGGTACATTTTCTCTAAGCGAGTTGAATTGAAAATCTTCGGTCACGCCAATGACCTCGCCCACACGCACACCATCCCCCTCCTGATCATAGCGCTTACCGATGGCTTCCGCTGCAGTCCATCCCATCACCTTGGCCATGGTCTCATTGATGATCACCCTCTCAACTGTATCAAGAGGCTGGTCCTTTGAAAAATTTCTCCCTGCCAGCAATTTGATTTTGTAGGTGTCCAGATAGCCGTAGTCGATGCCAGTGGTTAAATAGTTTCTGACTTCACCGCCTTCGAAGGATGCCACGATACCATAGATTGCATCTCCGGGGCTTAACTCCGATATCGAATAACTTTGAATTTCTGATCGCGATGATAGGCGCTCAAAGAAAGCGTTGATCCGTGTATTCACTGCGGGATCCCCGCGCGTAGGAATCACGATCACGTGCTCAGTACTTAATCCAAGATCTTTGGCAAGCATGTGCTGCACCTGCGAGTAGATAAGAAAACTGCCTCCGACCAAAATCACACAGACCGCAAATTGAAAGACCACAATAACCCTTCTCAATCCAATTCTCCCTGGCAGTGATAGTGAGGCTTTTTTTAAACTTTGAATAGGCGAATAGCGACCGAGAACAAGAGCAGGATAAAGCCCACCGAGCAAAGTTGTGAGCGCCACTGCACCAATCACAACTAGAACAATAGTCGGATGGGTCATTGATATTACGATATGACTTCCGGTAATCTGATTGAAATACGGAATCATCAAATCAACAAGGCCGATGGCCAGAAACATAGAGACAGCGTTAACAAGTAATGACTCTCCCAGATATTGAATCACCATTTGTGTTCTGGTTGCGCCCATCGTCTTTCTTATCCCCACTTCGGTGATACGATGAGTCGATTGTGCTGTAGTTATGTTGGTATAGTTAATCGAGGCCAGAATGAGCACCACCATGGCAACTGCAGCAAGAATGGACAGCATCAATGGGTCTCCTTGCTCTTCCAACTCGCCTCGAAGTGGATTTAAGTGAATATCGTAAAGCGGCTGAAGGAACAAGCCCATGTTCGAACCAAATCGTTCATAATAAACCGGGTCAGAATAAAGTTTAGCAGCCTTTAAAATATTACCCCCAACTACCGATGGATCAACCCCTTCTTCCAACAAAAGATAATTGTGATAATAATGAGAATACCAACTTTCTAGTTGATAGGTGCGAACACTTTCCTGGGGATGTGTAAGTAAGCTGGAGATAGACGCCAGAATGTTAAAATGAAAATGTGAATTGCCAGGCGAATCTTCAATTATTCCGGTTACTGCATATGTCATTGTTTCATCCACAACGAAAAGTTTTCCCAGCACTTCCTGGTCTGCCTTACCGAAAAACCGTTCAGCTACCGACTGGGTCAACACCATTGAGTAGGGTTTTGACAATGCGGTAGATGGGTCTCCAACCAATAGTTTATATGAAAAAACCTGAAAGAACGTGGAATCAGTAAAAAAGAGTTGTTCCTCAAAATCCTTGTCATCTCCCTGTGCTATCAGCGATGGCAGTTGCTTAAGTCGCACCACATTCTCGATCCCGGAATAGGCCTCTTTGAGTGTGAATGGCATAGCACCAGAAGAGATACACGTTACCATCTTGTTTTCGCTGATGGACCCAAGTCCAAGCCGATATATCCTATCACCTTTGGCATGATAACGGTCAAAGCTCAATTCGTTGACCACGTACATCGAGATAAGAACAAAACACCCAAATCCGATGACCAGACCGATGACATTGATCAAGGAATAGGTCTTGAACTTAAAAAGATTACGAAAAGCCGTTTTAAGGTAGTGAGTGATCATCTCAGAGTTATTCGTGGCGAAGACTATCAGCAGGATTAAGGCTCGCTGACTTAAGTGACTGAAAGCTCACCGTGGCAAGTGCTATG
>DAORAG010000384.1:0-3290 GCA_035344095.1 Cyclobacteriaceae bacterium
CGAGATATCAAGTTCAACCGTTGTTTTCAACTTCAGTAGAATTACCGCTCAGCGTGGAGGAACTGCACTAGCCTCTTTGACCACACCACGAGCAGAGTCGGAATTAGATGGTAACAGATATTGTCAGTCCGGCAATCCTGTAACTACAAAAGTGTACTTCGATAAATTTCTGGAATTTGCAGACACGATTCCCAATGTCATTTTCAATTCGGTTGAATTCTCGATTGACGTAGATGACGCTGAGACATTTCCACCACCGTCTACGCTGAGACTTCGCTATGTAGATAAGAACAATCATTTCATTAATTTCTATAGCAATCGGGAAAGTGACAATGCATTTCCGGTTTACCCGGCCTCAATGACCTACGATGAGGAAGGATGGTATATCATCGGCCAAAGGCTAAACTCTGCCACCGTAGGAACACTGTTTGATATCAACTACGATCCAGAGAACAGGCAATATAGAGGAGACCTCACAGATTATTTTCAAACCCTCCACGATCTTGAAGACGATGAACTAAAGTACACTGACTATATCTTGTATGCTAAGACACCTCATGCGGGCATTTCCGTTAACAGGACTATTTTCAAGCCAGAAAACGCAAAGCTGAAAGTTTACTTCACCGTTCCTGTGTTGAACAATAACCAGCAATAATTATGTGTGGAATCGTTGCCTATTTGGGCCCTCGCCAGGCTCAGGAAGTTATTATAAAGGGACTTAAGCGACTGGAGTACAGAGGCTATGATAGCGCGGGAATTGCCCTGATGAATGGTGGCCTCAATGTTTACAAAAAGAAAGGCAAGGTCTCGGAATTAGAGGCAACCCTCAAAGGACTGGATCTCAATAGTAACATCGGCATGGGGCACACGCGGTGGGCTACACATGGTGAGCCCAATGACGGCAACGCACATCCGCATTATTCTGCAACAAAAAAACTTGCCATTATTCACAACGGCATTATTGAAAACTATAGCGCTCTAAAGCAAGACCTTCTCAGAAAAGGACATACATTTCAGAGTGAGACGGACACTGAAGTTTTCATCCATTTTATTGAAGATATAAAAGAGAATGAGGGCTGTTCACTTGACGAGGCTGTAAGGCTGGCCTTGACTAAAGTTGTTGGTGCCTACGCAATTGTAGTGATGTCACTTGAAGATCCTGAGCTGTTGATTGCTGCGCGCAAAGGAAGTCCATTGGTGATCGGTGTTGGCAAAGATGAATTCTTCATGGCATCTGACGCCACCCCGATAATTGAGTACACTAATGAGGTAGTATATCTGAATGACCAGGAAATCGCGATAGTTAAAGACGGGAAACTAACTGTCAAGGACACATCCAATTTGCCACTTACCCCTTATGTTCAAATAGTTGACATGGAATTGGAAGCCATTGAAAAAGGTGGCTTTGATCATTTCATGTTGAAAGAAATTTTCGAGCAACCTCGATCCATAATGGATTGTATGAGAGGTCGTCTTGATTCAGCAACTGGTCGGCTTGTCTTAGGTGGTCTTCGTGAATATGTAAATACATTGGTAAATGCCGATCGCGTGATCATAATTGCTTGCGGAACTTCATGGCATGCAGGATTGGTCGCAGAATATTTTTTTGAAGAGACTTGTAGAATACCAGTTGAAGTAGAGTATGCATCTGAATTCCGATACAGAAATCCGATTGTCCGTGAGGGCGATGTAGTCATTGCAATTTCACAATCCGGTGAAACCGCTGATACGCTTGCGGCAATTGAATTGGCAAAATCAAAAGGTGCAATCATATTCGGGGTTTGTAATGTGGTGGGCTCTTCAATACCAAGGGCAACTCATGCCGGTGCTTATACCCACGCTGGACCTGAGATAGGTGTAGCAAGTACCAAAGCGTTCACTGCACAGCTCACAGTGCTTTATATGATTGCGTTGATTGTTGCGCAGAAGAAGGGCACAATCACAGAACAAAAGTTTCATGAGCTATTGGTGGAAATGGAGACCATTCCATCAAAAGTGGAGAAAGTGCTTGAGCTCAATGACCAGATTCTCCATATAGCTGAGACATTTAAAGACGCTTCCAACTTCCTCTATCTGGGGAGGGGCTACAATTTTCCAGTGGCTCTGGAAGGGGCTTTAAAACTAAAGGAGATTTCATACATCCATGCCGAAGGGTATCCAGCTGCAGAAATGAAACATGGACCCATCGCTTTGATTGATGAAGAGATGCCGGTAGTATTTATCGCAACGAAGGATAGCTCTTACGAAAAAATCGTATCTAACATTCAGGAGGTGAAAGCGCGTAAGGGAAAAGTTACTTCAGTGGTCACTGAAGGTGACACACTGATTAACAAAATGTCCGAATACACGATAGAGATCCCAGCCACAGTGGATTCATTGATGCCACTTATCTCTGTGATCCCGCTTCAGCTACTCTCTTATCACATCGCAGTTTTACGAGGATGTAACGTTGATCAGCCAAGGAATTTGGCTAAGTCTGTGACGGTGGAGTGATCTAATACGAAGCTAACAGTGGTGGTTACGATGGATGGCGCCCTGCGAGCTATTTGATCCTCTTGTAAGTAGATCTATTGAAGTTAAACCAGGTAATTCCCCTGTCCGCAGTCCCTTCTACAAGATGTTCAAATCCATTATCCGTAAATATATAGGTTAACTTGAAGTGGACCTCAGCTCCGCCACCAAACTGAAATGGTTGATCAGAATTTAAATTGGTAAATACTAAACTCTTGCCTTCAAATTGCCCGTGATAAATGTCCATACTTTGGAACTGCTTATCCATTGCGCAAAGCTTAAACTTGCCAATTCGTGAGTCATATCCTATGTAAGTAACTATATCCAAATCTCCACCTGGACTCTTGTACTTCACCTGTTCGCGAATAAAAGCTCCACCATGTATAGTTCCAATATTTGCCTGGCTAACGGGCCCGGACGACATTTTGCCATCCGTGTCCTCTGTGAAGGTTACAACCTCGAAGTGACCGAGGAGTGAGGCAAGCGGGCTGAGTCTCTCAGTGAGGTCCTGACCCCGCGAATAAATTGGGGCTAAGCAAGCTACCGCAATAACTGCCAATCCGATCCTTCCAATGTGAATGCTCATTGTCTGCAGTGATTTTGTTTCTGCAAAAGAAATTTATTGCACACGAAAGAACCCATCGTGAATTGGAACTGATCTTCGAATTCAATGAATCCGAATTGAAATTTGTATTTGCCGCGTCAAATAACCTGTGTGCTCAAATACTCCTTCTTCAACAACGGACAAATCTTGTATCGTTCATCCTTTGTGTCTTCAT
>DAORAG010000385.1:0-3280 GCA_035344095.1 Cyclobacteriaceae bacterium
GGGACAAAACACGATGGTATTTAGCGTAGCAAAACAAGCCATTCACATAGTAAAATATTGATTTGGCATTAGCGGTCCCTCATGGACTTGACAAACTCGCCATCTGGAAACTTCTCCAAATAGGATTCAGCAATCTTTTTGGCCACTTCGTTCCTATGAGACAGCAGGCAAATCTTGTGTAGCAGATAATAGTGGCTTTCATTTTCTTTGTCGAAGTTGGGTGAATAGCTAAGGAAATGAAAGGCAAGGTCGAGCAATTCACCATCTTTTAGGTTGTGAAGTAGATCATTACACCGTCTTAAATCTGCCTTATAGTCAGTTGTCCATTTGGGAACGTATTCATCTTCGAGTTGCTGTCGTCTAGCTTCATAGACTCCAAGGAGAACCTGAGCGATCATTGTACTCAGAAATTTATTGTTTGGATACTGTTTCTTTAGTCTCAAACAATGATAAAGGCAATAGTCAAACTGTTTCGACTCAAATGCCGCAAGAGCTGATTCAAATTGACTAACAATTCTGACTTCTTGTTTGATTGCCTGTCTTGGACGATCATCTGAGTCAACCAAACCGCCAAAGTCCCGACCCAATTCTTCAATTCTCTTCGTATTGTCCGGATGTGATGCTATTGAGTCACTCTCAAAAAAAAGAATGATTTTCGGTTCTTGCTGGAATGCTGCTGACCTTTCAGCTGCCCACAGCGGATCAAACGGATATCTCGGAGTGTTAAGTGGGCTAAAAATATCATTCCCATGAATTGGCCAAACATCCTCACGAAGATCAAGCTTCTCCAGGGCGGACTTAGCTGACTTCGTATTATACCCCGCCCTATCGATAAATGATACAGCTAGTGAGTCGGCTTCAATTTCCATCTGTCGGCCAAATCGGATTGACTCATAATTGGAGTCAATTATTTCCTTAATTCTTTGAACTCGTACCTTGCCCTGCAAGGTCTTGCCCAACAAACGGCCAGTCTCTTCCTCCAGATTACTTTCTTTTACACTTAGAAGTTTAATGGCAGCATGGTTTTTTTCGTAATGGGCTAGCTCATGAGCAATAATAAAAGCCAACTCACTTTCGTCATCCAATAAAGACAATAGGCCCGTTGTAAAAATGATTGATCCCTCAATAAAGCTTCCGGCATTTATGATCGGAGATTTCATTAAAAATAAATTACCAGGGGAGCAAGCCAATTCATTTGCTGCGATAATCCTTCGATATGTCTTTTCAAGCAAATAATTTAGTGACGAATCGTGAATGAATTTACCTTCTTTAAAGGCCTTCTTAACCACCTCATTGGCATCATGAATCTTTCCACCAAGTCCCAAACGGTCCCAACCCATCCGCTTCATTTGGATTTCGTAACGATCATCAATCGCTAGCAGCAGTTCTTTATCTGACTTTCCATAAACCCCTCTTGGCTGGTATTCTTCCTCAAACTGAGCTAGTGCAGAGCTACCAAACCAACAAAGAAAAGTGGAAAGTGAAGCACAAAATACTATACCCCGCATTGTGCTAAAATAATCAGAAAATACCGACAGTAAAAGCTATTGAAACACCTTCACGTAGTCTACCTCCATGCGGGCGCGTGTAAGATCAGGGCTGACGGGTCCTCCGAAGTTACCCCCTATGGCCAGATTGATGATAATATAAAACGGACTGTCAAACGGCCATGTATCCTTGTTCTTTACTTCTGGTTGATAGGTGTAGTACTCCTGACCATCTACTGAAAACCTGATTTTGTCCTGGTCCCAGTCTGCCGCATAAATATGAAACTCTGCATCATACGTGGGCAGATCAATCATGCCTGTATTTACCGTGTTGCCGGAACTACTTTGCGTGTGCAACGAACTTTGAATCACGCCTGGTCGTCTGCCCACATGCTCCATGATATCGATCTCACCTGAGGATGGCCATCCTAACTGGTCAATGTTCTCATTTAACATCCATAGTGCTGGCCATGTGCCCACACCAGAAGGAAGTTTTGCCTTGAACTCAATGCGACCATAGGTGAAACTTTGTTTTCTACGGGTCGTGATCCTCGCTGAGGTCCACACGCTATCGGTCTTCAACGCCTCGATCACCAAAATTCCTTCTTCCAACCGCACATTGCGCGGACTATCTGTATATATCTCGAGTTCATTATTACCCCAGCCACATAAATTGGGACAGCCATCACCATATTGATAATTCCAACTCAGGGAATCAAGCCGATCACCATTATCGAACTCTTCAGACCAGACCAACTGTGGTGCCTTACGCATACATCCGGCAAAAGACAAAATCAAACCAAATGTCAGTATCAGGTATTTCATTTTATTGAATTCATCCATTTGACAGCTGACTCAACGAGATCCGGCAGAATGTTTTGTTTTGGAACCTTAAACGAGTGGTCAGCATTTTCAAAAATATCAATTGAAGCAAGCTTTAACCCTTTTGCCACTTTCTTGATGAGGTCGATTTCAGCCAGCTTGTCTTTCGTACCCTGAAGAAAAAGCATGGGCACCTTTACGTCCTTCAAATGCGCAGCCCGATCAATAGAAGGATTGCCAATGGCATGAAGAGGAAAGCCAAAAAACACGATGCCGCTAAGATAGTCGGGGCTCTCCTTTGAAAACCGTTGGGAGGTCATCCTTCCACCAAATGACTTACCACCAGCGAATATCTTAAGCTTTGGAAAATGCTCATGGGCGTAGGTCACCACCTGGCTCACCGTCTTTTCGGCAATGCCTGGGGGGTCGGGTCTTCTACTACCCCTCTCCATATAAGGGAAATTGTAGCGAAGTGTCGCAACATCGCGAGTGCAAAACTCTTCAGCAATGTCTTCCATGAACTTGTGCGTCATACCTGCTCCGGCACCATGGGCCAGCACGAGTAATGCCTTTGCTTTTGGAGGTACCATGGCCAGGGCGGAGACTTTGCCCAGTTTTTCAGATACCTCAATAGAATATTTTACAATACTCGACATGCTGTAATTTATCGTTTTTCACACGAACTGAAGAAGTTTGGAACCAAATAATGCGAACGTTTGTCTATCCATCATATCTTAGAAGTCACTTTCACCAATAACGTTCATGCGCAACCAAAATAATCGAGTAGCTATTCTGGGTAGTCTTCGTATTCCTTTTGTCAAGTCCTTCAAGGAGTATACAAGAACTACCAACCAGGAAATGTTGACCGCCACGCTTCAAGGCATAGTTGATAAATACAAGTTGCAAGGTAAGCTGTTGGGTGATGTCTCCTTTGGTGCGGTGATGCACCCGTCAACAGAATGGAATTTTTC
>DAORAG010000386.1:0-3255 GCA_035344095.1 Cyclobacteriaceae bacterium
TGTCCTGAGTTTACTACTCAGGACAGCTTTTAGGTGTTTTATTCGTTGGGATCGTCTTCCTAAATTCAGCACAGAACAAAACCCAATGCTTTGCTGTTATTTTTATTATGATAGTGAGAGTAATCATCTTCCTGATCCTGAATTTTGGGGCTCTGGCAATCGGAGGGCTATTCACAGGAAAGGGAGTTCCATCTGACTGGTATATCGGACTAAATAAAGCACCCTGGACACCTCCTGGTTGGGTCTTTGGATTTGCATGGTCCACCATCATGATATGCTTTTCTGTTTTTATGGCCTATCTGTGGCCCGCGATGGAGAACAAAAAGTTGCTTTTAGCCTTGTACGCAATTCAATGGATACTGAACGTATCGTGGAACCCTCTGTTCTTCTATCTTCATCAGGTGGGTTTCGCCCTCATTGTTATCATTGTGCTGACCATCCTGGTCGGATTTTTATTATTCTATTCATGGCCTCAGTTGAGAATGACTGCGTTGCTATTATCGCCTTATTTCATTTGGCTCTTAATTGCCACTTCACTGAATGGATTTATTTTCGTGAAGAATTGAATGACTAACCTAGCTCGCTGTGGGTAATTACCAATCTGCGCATTTACGTGGGGAGCCGCAAGGTTGGTGAGAACACCAACCTGAGGCAGAAGGATCCGCTAGGTTTGAGAGGTTGTGGATTCTTTCACGTGGTCGATGGCAAAATCAAGTTGCAAAGGGGATATTGGGATAAGCTGTCTTTCTTGCGTCAACAAGGGTTGCCGATACCGACTGCGTAGTAAGTAGTCTGCCAAATCGTAAATTGCACTGCTAATGGTTCTAATGCTATGCAAGTTTCCCCATGAGTCCAGATAACGCTGAAGGATTGTTCAAAGGCCAGTTTATTGGCATGTTTGATAAGAACGGTGTCCCTATTCATGAAGGTGACTCGGTGCGATTTTACCACCGTGGTGACACCGTGGTGTGCAAAGTAATCTACATTCCCGAATGGGCTATGTTTTGCCTTCAATGGCCTGACGGCTACATCAACAAGTTTCCGATGAACCCTGAGAAATACGAGGTGCTACGCTAGGTATTGTTATGGACATCTTTACCGCTATCACGCATATCTCGCCATTGTCTGTAGCCTCGCTGACGGAGTTCAAAGCTATCGTGCAGCAAAACGAGTATGCAAAAGGTCACTCGCTGCTAGACCTCTGGCAGGTAGACCGACACTTTCACTTCATCGTAAAAGGCTCGGGTCGAGTTTACTATCTCAGAAATGGAAATGATGTAACGGATTACATTGCCATGGATGGGCAGTTCATCGGAGGGCTGGAGAGTCTATTTACACATCAGCCGTCTCACAAAGCGATTGAATTGCTGGAGGATTCGGTAGTGCAGTCTTTTTCGTTTGAGAAGTTTGAGGGCTTGTGTACCCAACATCACGATATCGAAAGGCTAGGGAGGAAGATGGCCACATTTGCCTTTCTGGAAGGGCAAAGAAGAATTGAGGCCATTCGATTTCTGTCTGCAGCCGAGCGTTATGCGGAGTTGGAGAAGAAGTACCCTGGCATTTCCAATCGCATCCCGCTTAAGCATATTGCCAGCTACCTTGGTACCACACAAGTGAGCCTGAGCCGCATCCGCGGTGGCGTTCAATAGTGCTTTTTAACATATGTTAAGTGGAAGCTGCGTGAGTAGCCTCAATTTTGAGGCATCAAATCACAAACGATGAACGCAAGACAAACAACATTCCTGATACTGGGTGGTGGGATCGCAGGACTTACCTGTGCCATTGCCCTGCACCAAAAAGGTATTGACGCAATAGTTGCCGAAGGAGCAGAAGAGTTTAAACCCGCAGGGGCCGGCATTACGCTGGCAGCTAATGCGATGAAAGCATATCGGTACCTGGGACTGGATGGGCTGATAACCGAGGCAGGAAATCCACTTGAATATTTCGTGGTGTTGGATCGCAAGGGTAAAACTATCTCTGCCGTCCAGACCAATACGCTGGGAGAAGGCACACCTACGGTTGCTATCCACCGTACTACGTTGCATCGGGTGCTTCTCGATAGGTTAAGGCCTGAGTGCATACGTAATGGATTCCGAACCAAAGCTATTGAACAACAAGAGGGCCACTATCGGGTACATTTTGACAACGGGGAGACCATCACTGCTAAGTATTTGATTGCCGCTGACGGTATTCATTCGTTAGCGCGGAACACATTTCTTCCTTCTTCGGTGCTGCGCTATTCAGGGTACACATGTTGGAGAGGCGTTACAGAAAATGATGTGGCACTTCCATTGACTAAAGCCTCGGAGACGTGGGGAACAGCAGGTCGCTTTGGCTTGGTGCCCATAGAGGGCAACAAGATCTATTGGTTTGCCGTGAAAAATGCGCCATGTGGATCAGAGCGAATTAAGGCCTATTCACGGGAGGACATTCAAAGGGAATTTGCGCACTATCACACACCTGTGGAGCATGTCATTTCACAAACTCAACAAGAAGACATAATTCACAATGATATTTATGATCTGAAACCCATCTCGCGGTTTGCGTTTGGCAACATGGTGTTGATAGGAGATGCTGCGCACGCCACTACACCTAACATGGGTCAGGGGGCCTGCCAGGCAATTGAGGATGCGGTGATATTGGCAGACTGCATCACGCGTCATTCGGTAATTGCGGAGGCGTTTAAAGATTTTGAACAGCGTAGGATGAAACGCGTTCACGGTATTGTGAACCGATCATGGTCGATGGGAAAGGTTGGGCAACTGGAGAACAGAGCGATGGCAGAAATGAGAAACCTGATCTTTCGTTCATTGCCTTCCAGCCTGATGAGGAAGCAGCTAGAAGACGCAAGTGAATTTAAATTGAATTGAAATTTCTTGGTATCGGGTTCGACCCAGTAAATTGGCAGAAAATCTCAATGATGACATTCTTGCCAATTGATATCGATGATCAACAGGATACCAGGTTTACAAGTGATCCGGAGCAATTAATGGTGGTCAATGTATTCACCGATCTGTACAAGAAGGTAGGTTTCAACAAGCCATGGATCGCCTACTTCGTGCAAAATGAGAATAACGATATTGTTGGAGGTGGTGGATTTAAAGGTAAGCCCGTTGACGGAAGAGTTGAAATCAGCTACGGTACGTTCAAGAAGTTTGAAGGTCTGGGGATCGGCACTGCGATATGCAGGCAACTTGTGGAGATAGCCCGACAAACAGATTCTACACTGACTTTGACAGCACGTACCTTGCCAGA
>DAORAG010000387.1:0-3245 GCA_035344095.1 Cyclobacteriaceae bacterium
TGACGGCTTCTAATCAAATAACGTGAGGTTGCCGTGTTGATCAGCCGGTGCGCTCGGCAATATCAGCGAAGCATCGTTAGCGTCCAGTGATGCAATCCTGGGAGACACGGTGTGGTTTTCTAACGCAATTGTCTTTGGTCTTAGGGCATCCAGCAATTCCTTTTCACTTGATTCTTTATTGAGCCACACTCTTTCACCTTGCTTGTCGAGTAGTGCTGGCATTCTCTCGTTCACTGTCACCACCTGCCCGTTCGATTGCACAGTGATGATGCTGAAAGTGTGATGTGTTTCACCTTCTTCATCTTCAAATTCCTCCCATAGCCCTGCAAATGTTAACAGTGATTTGTCTTTCGCAAAGAACCGATATGGAATAGCCGCTCGTTTACTTATTTTTTTCCATGCGTAAAATCCGTCAGCAGGTACCAGGCACCTGTAGCGCATCATCTTTTTCCTAAAAGTTGATTTCTCAGGAATAGTCTCCCCGCGTACATTTATTAGTTTCTCACTTACATTTTTATTATTAACCCATGAAGGAATAGCCCCCCAATAGAAAAAAGAAATGCCCTCTGGATTGTGATGTGTGATTACGGGAAGCAGATGGGTGGGGCCAGCATTGTAGTTGGGTTTGTAGTAGGATGGAACATCTACTGAATAAAAATCGGCAAGTTGGCTTGCTGTTGATCCTATCGAGTAGCGCTCAAACATTATTGATAAACTTCAATGCTCTTAATTCCGACCAATATAGGCCATTTTGGTTGAAAAGAGTAAATCCCACATGCCCACCATAGTCAGGGGTTTCAAAGCGAATCATTTCATTGTTGTGAAGTGACGATGCGGTGTTCACCGAGTGATCAAGGAATGGATCATTTTTGGCGTTTACAATGAGAGTCGGAATTTGAATCTTGTCTACAAAATGTATAGAGCTGCATCTGTTGTAATAGTCATAGGCATTTGAAAACTGATGAATTGGGGCGGTATATCTATCATCAAATTCAAGTAATGAGTTAATCTTCCCGATGCCTTTTACATCCAACTCCTTCATTAACCTGGATTTTGTAATCACTTTCTCCTTCAGACTTCTAAGAAAACGCTGAGCATATACCGTGTATTTTGATATTGAGGTACAGCTTCCCTCCAGGCTTAAAGGAACTGAAAAGGCCACAGCAGAAGTAATTTTAGAGATGGCATTCTGACCCATTTCACCCAGGTATTTGAGTGTAAGGTTACCGCCAAGACTAAATCCAATAAGAGATATTGATGTATAATTTTTTTGTTGAAGGGCATGTTCAACTACTACACCGAGATCATCTGTTGCTCCGCTGTGATAAAAGCGCAATTGTCGATTCATCTCTTCACTACAACCACGATAGTTCCACGTGAGGATATCATAACCCGCTGTGTAAAATGCTTTCGCCATTCCCCGGATGTAGGCACGTTGTGTGTTACCTTCCAGCCCATGAGAGAGGATTACGAGTTTGTTTGACTCTTGCTTGAGCCAATCGAGATCTAGAAAATCTTCATCTGGGGTACTAATTCGTTCTCGTTGATAGGAGATGCCATGCACCTTTCGGAACAAGGCGGGGTAGACGGTTTCAAGATGTCGGTTGAAGAGGAGGGGAGGTCTCGGATATTGGCTTGACACAACGTCCATTTATTTCCATCCCATTTTTTCTTTGAGCGTGGTGATGTGGGCCAGGTGATGGTTTCCATGCCAGGCATAAAGGCCAATCATACGGTCCATTTTTACCAATTTATCAGTTTCAGGATGAATGAATGCTCTACTGAGATCGCCTTCCGAGAGTCCTCTCATTAGAGCCGCCCATTTTGTGTGTAGACTTTTTAGAAAATCGATCGAAATGCTTGGCGCCAGTTTTGTTTCAGGCGTAGTCGCCCAGGCCTTTTCATCGTAGGCCTTTATTCGGGGTTGATCTTCTGTGATCGTCCACTTCATCCGAACGTAGGCATTCATGTGGCTATCGGGCAAATGATGCACAACCTGTCTAACTGTCCAGCCGCCTTCTCGGTAGGGCGTATCCAACTGATCATCGCTCATGCCTTGAATAGCAGACTCAACTTTTTTTGGCAATGCCTCAATGTCGTTGATTAAATTTTGAATTTCTTCTTTGGTGTAGGATTCCTTTGCCTTGAATGTGCCGATAGGGTAGCGATTGTCCATTGCTGACTTAATGATTAATTGCTTCTTCCATTTCTTCCTCAGTGTAACTTTTGTGAAGTTTTACCGGAGCAGATTTTTTCTTTCTCTTTTTTCTCACTCGGATGTTGGTCAATTCAATAATCATTGAAAATGCGACCGCAAAATAGATGTACCCCTTTGGAATGACGTAATGTAGTGACTCCAGGAATAGCATAAAGCCGATGAGAATAAGAAATCCTAGTGCCAATACTTCCATCGAAGGATGTTCCTTGATGAAACGACTGATGCGTCCGGAGAAAGCCATCATGACTCCGATCGACACAATCACTGCGATGATCATGATGATTACCTTATCGACAATCCCAATGGCTGTTAGTATCGAGTCGAACGAAAAGATGATATCCAGCATAATGATCTGTACGATGGTACCAGCCACCGTAGCTTGGGCTGCTTTTTTGAATCCATCCTCTTCGTCCTCACCCTCCATCTCGTGGTTTATCTCCATAGTGCTTTTAGCGATCAGAAAAAGTCCCCCAAAGCCGAGGATCAGATCGCGACCGCTAAAAGACATATCGTGATTGACAGCAAAGTTGGCTGGAATTGTAAATAATGGCTCAGTAAATCCAATGATCCAGGTGATCCCCAGGAGGAAAAGAATACGGACACCCATGGCAAGTATGAGTCCTATATTTCTTGCACGTCTACGCTGTTGCTCATCGGGGAGTTTGTTGGAGACAATAGAGATGAAGATGATGTTGTCGATACCCAGAATAATCTCGAGGAAACAGAGCGTGAGGAGGGCTAACCAGGTGTCGGCTTTGAGGAAGATTTCCATGAATTACAGGTGATTTTTTGAATTGGAAATTCAGTTTCAAAATACACAAAGACGCCAAGATAATGAAAAGACCAATCTAAAAAGCGGTCCTTTTTTTCTTACATCAGGACCATAAACTGGGCAAATTTCGATAAACAAAAAGCCCCGCAAAGCGGGGCTTTTTTTTACCTGTCTTTTGGTCGTTTACTTGTGGACGATCATCACTTTTTTGCGAACCAGGTTGTCTCTTCCGCCTTCAACCTGAATCAAATAAAT
>DAORAG010000388.1:0-3235 GCA_035344095.1 Cyclobacteriaceae bacterium
TGAATTTGTGGACGGTAATGTTTCCACTTCCTATTTAGCCGATTATCGGATATCGTTATTTAACTCCCGGCCACACCGCTCCCTTCAGTCCAAAGCGAAATGGATTGAGTTTCACTTGATCCATACGGAAAGAAAAAAAATACTTGCTTCAATATTTTTTTGCGTGTCCGATTCAATGGCTTCAAGCCCGGCAAGTGCTCCATTTGGTTCCTTTGAATTATCACAATCAGTTAGCGTGGAACATTTGTTTGAATTCATCGGGTTTATTGAGCATGGATTTAGGAGCCGAAAAGTAAAACAAATTCGAATTAAGAATTATCCTGAGGCTTACCATCCAAGGCTCCATAATCTTGTAACGGTATTGTTATATAATCATGGTTACCAGGTTGACAACGCTGAGCTAGGTGCCTGCATACCCGTTGATGACACCAACCTTGAATCAAAAATGGATCGGTGGGAGAAGAGAAAGTTGAGGCAGGCGCTGAATGCAGGTTTGTCATTCAAAACTCTTCCAATTGGTGAAATTGATGAAGTATATGATTTCATTTTGGCTTGCAGGGAGGAACGCGGTCAATCCTTGAGCATGACCAAAACGCAGTTGAAGAGAGTAGTGAAAAAACTTCCGAAAGAATTTTACTTATTTGGTGTTTATGAAACGAATACAATTGTAGCGGCCTCGATATCTATTCGAGTGAATAAAGATGTTGTGTACAATTTTTATTCCGCGCACACAAAGTCGTCAGATCATCTTAGTCCTGTAGTCTTTCTTCTTTCAAATCTATATGGCTGGGCTTTCAGTCACAAATTTAGTTTGATTGATCTCGGTACTTCCGCTCTTGGCGGAGCCCCTAATTTCCCCTTGATTGACTTCAAGTTGCGACTAGGGGCATCACCTTCAATGAAGTTAACTTTTGAAAAGACGTTGAAGTGACAGATCACCCATTGGTATCGGTTATTTGCTTGTGTTACAATCACCGGGAGTTTGTTGAAGAGGCAATTGAATCAGTGTTAGGGCAAACCTATCCGAATGTTGAGATCATAGTGGTGGATGATGCAAGTGTGGATGGGAGTGTTGACGTAATAGTCTCGTTGCTGAATCGTCATCCTCATGTTAAATTTTTTAAGAATGAGGAGAACATGGGCAATTGCAAGTCTTTTAATCTTGCGTTGAAAAATGCCAGTGGGGACTTTGTGATCGACCTATCTGCTGATGACATATTGTTACCTCACAGAGTAGAAGAGGGAATAAAAAAATTGACAACATCCGGTGACGAATATGGGGTTCAATTTTCCGATGCAATTTTAGTTAACGAAATGGGGCAGGAAATTGGTTTGCATTCCGATCGATTTCCACACGACACTGTGCCAACTGGATATATTTATAAAGAAATAGTTAGCCGATATTTTATATGCAGTCCTACCATGATGATGAGAATGGGATTGCTTCAGCAGTTGGGCGGATATGATGAGACTCTTGCTTACGAAGATTTTGACTTTTGGGTAAGGTCTTCCAGAATATCCAAGTATACCTATATTCCGGAGCCCCTGATTAAAAGACGAGTGCTAGCACGATCAATGGTCAATGACCAATTCAAGAAGGGCTCAAAGCAACTGGTTTCTACTTTTCGTGTGTGTGAAAAGATCAAGCAATTAAATCAAACAAGTGAAGATCAAAAAGCCTGGCGAGGTCGCGTCTGGTATGAGATACGGGTCTGCTTCAGACTGATGGATTTTGCTTTGGCATTCAGGTATTTGAAATTGCTAATCAGATAACTTCATTTTCTGTTATCTTCGCCTGCCACCATACTCACATAGCTTTCATATCGGCTAAGAGCAATTTCGCTGTTCTTCAATGCTTCCAGTATTGCACAACCAGGTTCGGTAATGTGTATGCATCGGGACCCAAATTTGCAATCAAGTCTGCGTTCCCTCATCTCCGGAAAGTAGTCTGAGATCTCTTGTTCGGTCATATCCATCAAGCCCCACTCCTTAACTCCCGGAGTGTCTATGATGAAGGTCTCTTCATCAAGCTGGAACATTTCTGCAAAAGTGGTAGTGTGTGTTCCCTTCTGTGAAAAATCAGAAATCTCATTTACTGACTGACTTATCTTGTCTGATAGCTTATTCAGAATTGTGCTTTTACCGACACCCGAGTGACCGGCAACCAGTGTTGTCTTATTCTTAATCAGTTCGCGGATATCACTTAAGTCATCAGTTTCAACAGCAGACATGGACAAAGTTTTTATGCCTAACGAATTGTATAGCTCGACCAGTTTTGATTGCTGTTCAATGTCTTTGTTTCTCAGAATGTCTGTTTTATTGAAGATCAAAATTTGAGGTATGCGAAATGCTTCTGCAGAAGCCATGAAGCGGTCGATAAATCCCACCGATGTTCGCGGTTGCTTGAGGCTGGCAATCAACATCACCTGATCAATGTTGGCTGCCAATACATGACTGTGCCCCGTCTTCTTTACTGACTGTCGTTCAATAATATTTTCTCTTGGTAGAATCTCTGTGATGTGGCCCTCTTTTTGGTCGTGATCAAAGATGACATTGTCACCGACTGCAATGGGGTTGGTTTCTTTGATTTCATCCAAGCGGAACTTGCCGCGCGCCCGGCAGGTGTACACTTTATGATCTTCGCCCAGCACATTGTACCACAGTCCGGTTGATCGTATCACGCGCCCTTTCATTTGTTGAGAATTTGATGACAGTAGTCCATGACTTTCCTGGTTGCTCCAAGATTCTCGGTAACATAGGATTTGGTGACCTCACTGGCCAGCAAATAGTTTTCTGGTCGGTTGGTTAGTGACTCTAGTTTGATTTTGAAATCTGCATAGTCACTTACTTCAAAGGCTCCGCCTCGCATTATTAGATCAGTGGCCTCTTTGAATTTTTGATAATTTCTATTTCCAAAGAAAATGGGAATACCATAACAGGCTGCCTCCAATATGTTGTGCAAACCTCTACCAAAGGCACCTCCTACATATGCATATTCTCCGTATTGGTACAAGCTCGAAAGCATACCCATGTTGTCAATAATAAGTACGTCATAGGAACTAAGATTTGTTTCTGCTTTTGCTTTCGAATACCTGATGGTCCGAACTTCAAGCGCTTTTTCAATAGTTGCTAAAGACGATTCATGAATTTCATGGGGTGCAATAATAAATTTAAGGTTTCCTTTTTTTTCAATTATAGCAGGAGCGAGTACCTCCATATCCTCCGGCCATACGCT
>DAORAG010000389.1:0-3235 GCA_035344095.1 Cyclobacteriaceae bacterium
TTCGACCTGAGTGAGATACTGAACGAATGAGTTTACGCCTTCATCCATCCAGGTACTCTCCCTTTCATCATTGTTGATAATCATCGGGAAAAAATTGTGCCCTACTTCATGCACGATCACCCCAATCATTCTCCACTTTGTATTGTCGCTATAGGTTCCATCTTTGTTAGGTCTTCCAAAGTTGAAGCAGATCATCGGATACTCCATTCCGATGCTTGCAGTATGTACTGAGATAGCAACCGGGTAGGGATAATCAATCGTATACTTTGAGTAAGTAGTTATTGTGTTCTTTACTGCCTTGGTTGACTCTCTTTCCCAAAGCGGATTTCCTTCCTTCGGATAGAACGACATAGCAAGTGGGGTGTTATTGCCAACCTTCACGGCTTGTGCGTCCCAGATAAACTTGCGTGAAGTGGCAAATGCGAAGTCGCGTACATTTTCTGCGTGAAACTCCCAGGTCTTCTTTTCTTTTGATCTTGCTTTTTCCCGCTGCACTGCCTCTTGCTGAGTAGCAATAATTACTGGAGCATCAAAACTCGTCTTGGCCTTTTCATAGCGAGCGAGTTGATCCGGGGTCAGTACTGCCTTTGCGTTTTGAAGAACACCGGTGGCCGCTAGGATGTGATCGGCTGGCACAGTAATTTTCACTTTGTAGTTCCCAAATACAGTGGCAAACTCACTTCGCCCCAGAAATTGTTTGTTCTGCCACCCTTCGATGTCGTCATACACACACATGCGAGGAAACCATTGTGCAATTGTGTATAAATAATTTTTGTCTTCAGGGAAGTATTCGTAACCACTTCTTCCACCTTCAGACATACGGTCGTTAATATTAAAAGCCCAATCAATTTTGAACGTGAAGTTGTCACCGGGATTCATCGGCTTCGGAAGATCAATACGCATCATGGTAGCGTTGATGAAATGATTCAATCCATTACTATTTGCGTCAGTCACTGACTTTATTTTATACCCACCGTCAAAATCATATAGATCAAGATTACCTGCAATCTCTTTCGTAGTGATGCTGTCCTGAATGGACGTTGTGCGGGTCTTGCCAGTGTTGCTGTCGCTGTCAAATAGGTTTTGATCCAATTGTAGCCAGAGATAGGCCAATACTTCTGGTGAATTGTTGTGGTAGGTTACCGTCTCGGATCCTGTGATGCTTTGCGTATCGTCATTCAGCTCAGCGTTGATAACGTAGTCGGCTTGCTGTTGCCAATACTCAGGTCCCGGAGAGCCCGATCCGGTTCGGTATTCATTTGGGGTAGGCAATGTTTGCCCGAGTTGTTCAAATTTTCCCTGCCACTGGGCATAGGCCCCTGCAAAGGCCAGTGAACAAAAAGTAGTTAAAACAAGATTGCGTATCATAAGTCAGTACAATTGTATCAGTTACCAGTATATTTTGTCTTTCATTAGAATAAGCGAGATACCTGCGATAGCTGAGGAGATTACCATCTTCCAATCTCTACGCGAAACGCTGATGATATCAACGAGTATAAAGCTACTTACCATAAATATGCCAACAATAACGATTTGGCCAAACTCAAGGCCCAGATTAAATGCCAGAAGCTGGGTTACTATAGAATGATCTTTTCCCAAAATGGCCTTAAGGTAATTGGAAAATCCCATTCCGTGAATAAGACCAAACGACAATGCGAGCATATAGTTGGTTTGAACAGGTTTGTTCACAAAGTTTTCTTCTTTCCGGAAAAGATTTCCGAATGCTGTAATGAAAATGGTAAGCGGAATGAGGAACTCTACGAGCTCCGGATTGACACTGATCACTTCAAGGGTAGCAAGGGCTAGTGTAATCGAGTGTCCGATGGTGAACGCTGTCACAAGAATAAGTATCTTCTTCCAATCGCGGGTGAGATAGATGGCACACAGGGCAACAACAAAAAGTATGTGATCATAGCCATTCGCATAGTCAAGTATGTGATCCTTCCCGAGTAAAAAATAGAGTTGAAATTCGCTCATGGGTATTTTTTGGGGAGACAATAATAGCCTTTAAAACCCAATTTGGATAGGCCATTTATTTTAGTGGGGTGTCGTTCGATCGCCCTTGTTTAGCTATCGGTATGGCCTTATTTTTGATCGCCCTATCATTATGCTGAGCTTACTATACGCTATTACCTTTTGGCTTCACCCTCTTCATGTTTCGGTTACCGAAATAGAATACAATGAAAAAGTGAAGGCCTTACAAATCATTTCAAGGATATTCATTGACGACCTGGAAACCGCGATAAGGGCAAGAATCCAGAAGCCGGAACTTGATCTGATGAATCCCAAAAATGGACTCACTACCAAAGGCCTGGTGGGAGATTATCTTAAAGATCACCTGAAGGTGCGTCTTGATGGAAAACCGCAATCGATCACACTCCTTGGATTTGAGGAAGAGAATTTCGCACTCATCTGCTACATCGAAATTGAGAATGTAAAAGATTTTAAAACCATTGAGGTCACCAACACGGTCATTACGGAGGCCTACGATGATCAATCAAACCTTGTGCATGTAACATACAAAGGCCCGATAAAAAGCACGCGGTTGATGCGTGACAAGCCTACCGATCGTTTCACATTTGATAACTGACTTAACCAATAAAATGAGACAAAAAATTGTAGCCGGAAACTGGAAGATGAATACGACTTTGCAGGAAGCGCAAAAGTTGACTGCTGAGGTGCTTGGGATGACTGATGAATTGAATAACCGCGCAAAAATTATCCTTTGTCCACCTTTCCCATACTTGCAGACTATAAAAAGTCAACTCGGAAGTTCGGGTATCGAAGTGGGGGCCCAAAATTGCAGCGAGCATCAGTCCGGGGCCTACACGGGAGAGGTATCAGCCCAAATGCTGAAGTCGATGGAGATACCTTATGTTATCATTGGCCATAGTGAGAGAAGACAATATTTCCATGAGGATGGCAAACTCCTGGCACAGAAGATCGATGGGGCGTTGGCCAACAATCTCAAACCGATCTTTTGCTGTGGAGAGCCGCTTGATGTTAGGGAGGCAGGGGAACATGAAGAACTGGTAAAGAGCCAGGTGGAAGAAAGTTTATTTCATCTCAATGCAGAGGCGATGAAAAAAATTATCATCGCTTACGAACCAGTGTGGGCCATTGGCACGGGAAAGACGGCCACCACTGCACAAGCACAGGAAATGCACGCAGTGATCCGCAGACACCTGGCCTCGAAATTTGGTGAAGACGCTGCGAGCCAAATTCCTATCCTCTA
>DAORAG010000390.1:0-3233 GCA_035344095.1 Cyclobacteriaceae bacterium
GCCGTATTTATCGCGTTGCTTGCCTGCATCAATTTCATCAACCTTTCCACCGCCAGATCAGCCAACCGAAGTAAGGAGGTGGCCGTTCGCAAAACTGTAGGTGCCAGTTCCAGGAGGTTATTGAGGCAGTTCTTTTTTGAGTCGTATTTCTATATCACCATATCGCTGTTGCTTTCGCTCTTTATTATCGTCACGTTCCTTCCCATTTTTAATTATATCTCGGACAAGTCAATTGAGTACACCTACCTTTTTCAGCCCCAGGTGCTGCTTGGCCTTCTTCTCATCGCTGCGATCATTGGATTGGTTGCAGGGTTTTATCCAGCCATCTATCTGTCACAGTTCACCCCTATTGAAGTATTACGCGGTAACCTGAGGAGCAAGAGGCGAAGATTTGGAATAAGGGATGTGCTCGTAGTGTTTCAGTTTTTCATTGCAAGCATGATGATTGTGGGGACGCTTGTAGTGTACAGTCAGCTGAGATTCATGAACAATCTCGATCCTGGATTTGCCCAAGACAATGTGCTGAACTTATTGCATACAAAAAACCTGCTTGAAAAAGGAGAAGCGTTTAAGTCAGACTTGAAAAAAATAAGTGGGGTGATCAATGCGAGCTATGTAAATCGTTTGCCACCCTCTGTCAACTGGGAGGCTCGATTTTCCGTTGACTCCGGCCGACACGACCTCCACATGTTCGTTTTCGAAATGGATTTTGATACACCTGAAATTCTCGACTTAAAAATTATCAGAGGTCGTTTTTTCTCCGCAGATCACCCAGAGGACACCACCAGTATCATTCTCAATGAAACCGCCATGCGTTCGCTCGGTTGGGCAAACTTCAATGGGAAGCAAATCTATTCTTACTATGATCAGCCGGGCGGAAGGCAGCGTAATGTAATCGGTGTGATACAAGATTTCAATTTTCAATCTGCCAAAAAGCCCATCATGCCACTTGCCGTAATTACGGGCACTACTCCCAACTGGGAGATGGCAATTCGCATCAGAGGCCACCATACAGACAGTGTAAAAGCAGCAATCCAGAAACTTTGGAGTAGCTACACAGACAATGCACCCTTTGAATTGCAGGTGCTGGAGCAAAACATCAGACAGGACTTTGACACCGAACGGGATATTGGATCATTGTTTTTAGTGTTCACCTCACTGGCCATCGTCATCGCCTGCCTGGGACTCTATGGTTTGGCGTCTTTTACCACGCAAAGACGAAACAAAGAGATCGGCATACGAAAGGCCATGGGTGCCAACATCACTTCGGTCATCTACCTGCTCAACAAACAATTCTTGCTCCTCGTAATTATCGGAAACGTGGTAGCGCTACCGCTCACATGGTGGTTGCTGAACATTTGGTTGGGCCAATTTGATCAGCACATTTCTCTCTCAATCGCCTATTTTATTGGCGCTGCCGTGATCACAACCTTAGTTGCCGTTTTGTCTGTTAGCCACCAGGCACTCAAAGCGGCCATGTCAAATCCGGTTAATGCGCTGCGAACTGACTAAGCCGTTTCAAGATCAATCATCAGCCGGCTTTCTTCCAGATCAAGCTCGTATTCAATCCTGCGCAGCACTTCTTCACTTATTCTTCTCTCCCGTTTCATCTTGCGGATCTCAGCTCGTTCACGTTTGATAAGATCGTGCTGTATCTTGAGAAATTCCTTGATTTGCTCTTCATCTAATTTGGACTCATTCAAATCCTTCCTGAGTCGGTTTATCCGTATCTCATATTTGGTTTTTATTTGATCGAGTACTGCGCTAGTGAGGCTTAATGAATAATTGGCCTCTATATGCTCGATCACTGAATATGCGATCTTGAGTCTAGCCTCGTGGTCATGCTCCTTTTCTAAAGCATTATCATCTGAAAGTTTGAACCATTTGATGAGTGCAGGCAATGTAAGTCCCTGAAGAACCAAAGTGGCGAAAATGACGCAGAAAGTAAGAAAGATGATAAGATCACGATTGGGAAATTGCACGCCTTCGCTCACTGTCAAAGGAAGTGCCAAGGCAGCAGCCAACGATACCACACCCCTCATCCCAGACCAGCCCACTACTGTCACTGCACCAAAGGATGGCTTAGCTTCTTTGGTTCTGATTTCTTTACTGAGCCACCGCGGTAGGTAAGCACCCGGATAAATCCAGATTAGCCGGACAACAATAGTAGCCAAACTGATAATTGTACCATAAATGATCATCTCAGACAGCGAATGCGCCTGGATGTTCTCAAGTATGGATGGCAACTGAAGCCCTATGAGAATGAAAATAATTCCATTAACGAGGAAGATCAACACTTCCCATACAGCAACCGCCTGTATTCTGGTTCTGTGATCGAATATTTCAGAGGAATAAAAACTGAGAAAGAGCCCGCAAGTCACCACCGCTAATACGCCCGAGGTGTGCACCTCTTCCGCAATCAGGTAGGCTGTGTATGGGGCCAGCAAAGTGAAAGCCGTGTCGGTGATGGCATTGTCAGGGGTAATGTTATGTATCCACCGGAACACTGCCCCCACGATAAATCCTATTGCGATTCCGACCAGTGCAACATAGAAAAAGTTGATCGTGACAAGCCACCAAATAAAAGATCCTGTAGCGACCGCGGAAACAGCATACCGATAGGCAATTAATCCTGTGGCGTCATTCACTAAACTTTCACCTTCCAAAACGGTCACAACTCGCTTCGGTAATTTCAAACCTCGTGTGGCAGCAGTTGCTGCAACCGCATCTGGCGGAGATATGATGGCACCGAGCACGAAAGATTCTGCCCAACCAAATCCAGGAACAAAATAGTGTGCCACACACGCTACCAGGGTCGTGGTGAACAGAACACACCCAACTGCAAGCATAGAAATCGGCCTAGCAGCATCTTTGAAATCTATCAGAGAGGTATTCCACGCTGCGGAATAAAGTACCGGAGGCAGAAATAACAGGAAAACCACATCTGCATCCAACGAAACAGTTGGCAAGCCCGGCACCAAACCTATGATAATGCCTGCGATCACCAGCATTACAGGGTACGGTATCCGAACCTTGTCTGTGACTTGAGCGAGTGCCGTAACTATTGCAAGAAGGAGAATGACTGTAGTGATGTTACCCATCCACACGGTTTTTCAAGCCTGCAATTACGTTAAGAATCTCAAAGTTTCCATGCAGCGGTGCTGTGACTGAAAAAAATTGATTATCGAATCGGATCGCCTTGAAGTGGTCCCAGTAATTTCAGGTTCCAACCT
>DAORAG010000391.1:0-3231 GCA_035344095.1 Cyclobacteriaceae bacterium
TTACGGACAGCAATTGAAACCAAAAATTGGGCAGTGGTCAATCGATCAATTGCCGAAGGAGAACAGCCTGATTGGTGGCGCGTACAAGATTCTGACCTGGATAAGAAGTCTTGTAGTAAGTATCGCAATTGAGATAGTCCGTTAAAAATCGCAACCCTATCACAAACGTCATCATCGCACCAGCTCTGGGCAGCACTTCAAGTTCATCTTTTGATAAGACCTCCCCCATCTCGCTCAAATAGCCCTCGTAGGTTGACTCTAGCACATCTTTGCGAACTTGAATCTTCGAATAATCTCCTTCTTCTTCCGACACCGGACTTGTAAATGTTCGAATCATGTCGCCAAGGTCGTAAATGAAATATCCTGGCATAAGTGTGTCAAGATCTATCACGCAGACTACGTCCGATAATTCAGCGTTGAATAGCACATTATTGATCTTGGTGTCGTTGTGCGTAATGTGAAGTCTCAGTACACCAGAACGAATCAATGACTCGTATTCATTCACCAATGTTTTAAATCCGACATACTCGTTAACTGCCTTCTCGCTTCCCGACTTCCTGTCATTGCCAGCATTAATCAGGGCACTTTCGAATTGTGTCCATCTCCATTTCAGATCATGGAATTTTTCGATCGTTGTTTGATACCTTGAAATATCACTTGTCTCAAGAAGACGAGTTAATTTGCCAAATGCCTTCGCAGCTTGAAACGCCTGCTCACTATTTGAAATCTCGTTGATGGACACACCTTGCGAGATGTAATCGAACAACCTCCAGAAGTCACCCGATGCATCGCGCGTGAGCAAATCACCGTTTCGATTGAGGTAAGGTTCCAGAAAAAGGTAACCCGGTTCGACCTTTTTCAAATGTGCCGAAGCTATCGAAAGATTATTCGATATTGTCCCGGGTTTCTTAAAGATATTAGTATTAAGTCGTTGAAGGACAAACTTCTGTCCTATAGAAAATGTGTCGTTGATATGACCCGATCCGATTTTAACCGGAAGTGAGCCACCTGTATTAATGTCATATTGCTCGAGAACTCCGGATATCCGTTCAATCAAATCCACAATTTCTCAGGGTAAACATTCTCTTTAATGAGCGTTTTGATTTTACCTGATACTTCCTCTTTATCCTGTTGATAAGTAACACCAAACCAGGTGGTACCTCCGGGAATGATATGCACCTTGCCCAAGCCCAATCTGATCAATTCCGTTACCATCAGCGCAATGTAGAATTCGGCTTTTGGATTGTCTTTGTTTTTCAGAACAAACTCAGCGAACATTTTTTCCGAAAGATCAAACACTTCCGGAAGGAAGCCCCAGGAGTTCATTGATACTTTAAGGTCGGGTGCGAGCTCACGATCACCAGACTCTTCTTTCGAAATTATCTTACCGTTCTCTTTAACAATTTTAGTCAACTCCGATAGTGAGATCAACATGCCATCATTTGCCTGATTGGCTACTCCACGTGACACACTTCCATATTCAGACAACACATCTTTCAATGTGTACCCCACCATTGCCTGATTACCAGGTTGAGCACTATTCAAAAAATTGGCGAGAGACTCGAACGAAGCCCTTCCATAAAAATCATCTGCATTGATAACAGCAAAAGGTTCATTAATCACTTCTTTTCCGCACAACATCGCGTGAGTCGTGCCCCAGGGTTTTTGGCGATTCACAGGCAAATGTTCTTTGGGCACGAATTTATCCAGCGATTGAATAACAAAATGCACTTCTGCCTTCCCTTCAAGCCTTGGCAAAAACATTTCCTTCACTGCTTCCAAAATTTCCTCCCTCACCACAAAAACAACCTTTGTGAATCCTGCCCTAAGCGCATCAAACAGGGAATAATCCATGATCGTCTCTCCATTGGGTCCAAAACCATCAATTTGTTTGATGCCACCATATCGGCTACCCATACCAGCCGCCATTACTAAAAGACTCAGTTTTCGAGATTGATTCATTGAACTGTGAATTATTTCGTTTAAAATCGACTGCGAAAATCGAAAAAAGAATCTGATTACTTCAACTTATTTGCACCTAAATCGACCCGAATGGTACTCGCCCTCACTGATTGGATAATTATAATTGGATTCTTCACTGCCACATTGATCATCGGCCTTCTCAACAGCAAAAGAGCGGGCCAAAGTGCAGACGAATATTTTCTCTCCAGCAGGAGCATGCCATGGTGGCTGCTTGGTATTTCAATGGTAGCCACTACATTTTCTGCAGATACACCCAATCTTGTTACCGATATCGTCAGAAAAAATGGAGTTTCAGGCAACTGGGTCTGGTGGGCTTTTCTTCTCACAGGTATGCTCACCGTATTTGTATACGCAAAACTTTGGAGACGATCCGGTGTAATGACCGATCTGGAGTTTTATGAATTGAGATATGGTGGAAAATCGGCTGCATTTCTCAGGGGATTTCGCGCGATTTATCTTGGTGTTTTCTTCAACATTGTCATCATGGCGTCTGTGTCACTAGCAGCTATCAAAATCGGTGGCGTGCTGATGGGCCTTACTCCTGTTCAAACATTATCGATCGCTACTATTGTCACTGTGGTATACAGCTCGCTTGGAGGTTTGCGTAGCGTATTAATCACTGACTTCTTTCAGTTTCTTTTTGCCATGGTCGGCTCGGTGGCCGCTGCCGTCTATTTAATCGAGCAGCCAATGGTCGGTGGTCTGAATCATCTGTTCGAACAGCCTGTAGTAAACAGCAAACTGTCTTTTCTTCCCGACTTTTCCGACTCAACCACGTTGATTCCATTGTTAATACTCCCACTGGCTGTGCAATGGTGGAGTGTGTGGTATCCCGGAGCTGAACCAGGAGGTGGCGGATATATTGCACAACGGATGCTTTCAGCAAAAGACGAAAAGAATGCCTTGACTGCCACTTTGGTCTTTAACGTGGCGCACTACGCGCTCAGACCCTGGCCATGGATACTTATTGCGCTCGCTTCATTGATTGTTTTTCCTGATCTGACTTCGCTTCAGAAAGCATTTCCTCACATCCCAGCTGACAAAATCAACGATGACCTCGCTTATCCTGCAATGCTCACATTTCTTCCCACTGGATTATTGGGAATATTAATTGCCTCCTTAGTTGCAGCATATATGTCAACTATCTCTACACACCTCAATTGGGGCTCATCTTATGTGGTGCATGATTTCTACAAGCGTTTTGTTGATCCGAAAGCGTCTGAAAAAAAATTGGTTGCTATCGGCAGG
>DAORAG010000392.1:0-3231 GCA_035344095.1 Cyclobacteriaceae bacterium
TGCGGGCAAATCTATTTGGGCGATTGGCAATTCAGTGCTCCCTGAAATCTTTTCGCCATTGTAGGTATAAGTAAATTTAATCGCACCTTTCTTTTCCATACTGGCAAACGACCCAACAGACTTGAGGCTCCAGGCGACAGTTTGTGTGCTCATCCACGAATTGGGATTACTCAATGCTGCCGAAATCTCCTTCAGCAATTCGAATGCCTTTGCTCTCTCATTCAGCATGACCAAAGTTTCAAGGATTATCGCCTTGTCTCTTAAATCTGATCCATATGAGTAGGCCATCTCACGATATGGTTTAACTGCAGTGGGCAAATTGTCAATGAGTTTCTTCGCAGCTTCTGGCTGCCCGGCCTTAACATAAGCTGCCGCGAGCATCCATTTGGATTGTGGAGATATGCCATTCATTTCCCTCAAACGGTTCATCGCGCTGAGCTCTGCATGGCCAGCCAGAGCAAGGGTGTACAACCTATAAGCCTGCACCAGCTCATCACGGGCGTATTCCCTTCCAACGCGCCAAGACTGTGCTTTATCCCTTTGGTATTTTCTCCAACGATTAAGCATGTCACTGGGCACAAAGTATCCCTTCGTTGAAGCCTCAACCAGGAAGTGACCCGCGTAAGTCGAACCCCAGCTATCGGAATCCTGATTACCAGGCCAATAGGCGAAACCACCGTCTCGGGTCACAAACAGGCGTAACCGTTCAATTCCCGCCTTGATGTTTGCCTGTGTTTTATTCTTAGTCTCATCGTTAAGTACCATCACCTGATCGAGGAACAACTGCGGGAAGACGGAGGATGTAGTTTGTTCAATGCATCCATACGGATAGTGAAGCAGGTAACGGAGCCGCTGTCCCAGATTGACAGGGGGCAGACTTGAGACCTCCAACGTTGCTGTATTCGTGCCCACTACTCCCACAGGAGTAATTGTTGCATTCCAGGTTTTTCCCGCTTCGATAAATGTATCCTGTACCTTCGTTACAAACGGATTAGGATTTCGTACTTCTATTTCGATCACATCCTTCGCCTTGTAGCTGCCTGATGAGACCTCCACTTCAACCTTGGCTATTCCAGTTTCACTTTTTACTGCCAACTCAAAGTCAGTAGTTAAATCAGAACTTCCATTCATGTTCACTGACTTTGAACTCCCGTTTGGTAGACTAAGCGGCCCGCTCACTTTGACATTGATGCTAACATCACGAATCCCTTTTTCCATTGCAAACAGTGTGATCGGCAATTTCAACTTTTCTTCGGGGCCAAGCACACGTGGAAGTGTGGCAAGAACCATAAGTGGCTTGCGCACAGGCGTGGCCTTCTCAGCTTTACCATACGCACCCTCATACCCAGCGACTAACATTGTCTTAACAGAGCCAATGTATTGTGGCATGATGAACTTGTGCTCATTCGAGCTACCATCAAGGGTAACAGGTCCAAAGAACTTGACCACAGGCTTAAATCGATTTGCCTTACTATCATCCTCCTTTGCGGCCATCTCCCCATCACCTCCGATAGCCAGCAATCGCTCCACTCTGCCGCCAAATGCACCCATTACCTGATCATATAAATCCCACGTCTTTACTCCTAAGGCTTCCCTTGCATAAAACCGCTGCCATGCATCAGGCGTAGTAAATTTGGTCAGGTCGAGCAAGCCTTCATCCACAATGGCAAGCGTATAAGTCATGTCTCTTCCAGCTTTCTCTGAAACTTTAATTACCACTTCCTTTCCAGGTTCCAGCACGTCAGGCATTTGAATCTCAGGCTGCAGATGTGTGTTGGGATCTTCAACACCAATGGGAATAACCCCATACATTCTAATAGGTAAGTCATTGACAGTTTGCGAATGAGGTTGCAATAACGTTGTATGAATAAATGCATTAGGCGTCATATCTCGTGTGATATCTATTGAGAATTGATTGTCGCCTTTTTGGGTTTCAACCCAATATGTCTGGATCACACGACTTCCACTTTCTACACTTACAAGAGCTCTTCCTTGTCCACTACCCGGAATAACGATGTTTGCTTTTTCACCAATATTATTAACCGGTTTATCGGATGAGAATGAAAGCATGGTTGCACCCTGACTATTGCCTCGTGAACGACCTGCCCAGCCCGGCCAGTCGATATAAACAATCTTTCCGGTGCTATGACCTGAAACGGGATCATAGGCCTTGACAAGGAATCGGCCCCACTCAGGATAGTCAACTTTAAAATCCCATTGACCCTTTCCATTTACAGTTTGTATTCTGCCAGTCTTCATCGGACGCGAATATTGGCCCGACATATAATTCGCATTGTCACCAGAATCATCCCACCACCAGCGCCACTCCAATTTATAAAGTGACATTTGAATCTCACTCCGTGAAACCGGATTGCCATCTGCATCAACCGTTACCACCTCTGCGCGTTGAGTGGTATCGGTAAGCAGCATTCCACGCTTGTCACCTTTTGGAAGGCGAACGCCTGTAAAAGATGAATACGGATAGTAAGGAATGCTAAACCGATCGATGCTGAAGTTGCCGCTCTCTTCAAAAACTTTTCCACGAAAGATGGCATTCAACTTTCCTGGTGCCTGATCAGACAATGATAAGCTGGTATTGATGGTTGCGTGACCGTCATCATCTGTTGATCCGCTAAAGATTGGTTGTACCTCACTGTAAAAATCAATTGTCGGATCGTCAAATGCATAGTCTGGATATTTATCAAACTTCGTTTCAGACTTTGCAAGGAGCACTTCAAATTCGGCTTTGAGGTTCTTACCTGGTGCTCCGTGAAGCCAGTTGACCTGAAGATTTCCGCTTACATTGTTGTCTCCTGCAGTTAACCGATCAACACCGAAGTCGAGATTTATTTTCAATCGATTGGGTTTCACCGTTTCGATTTTCAAGTTTTTTGTAAACTCTGTTCCACCCACTTTCACCCTTCCCAGCCAGTTGCCTGTTGGGTCGTCCGAGCCGGTCTTGGTGGCAAACTTGTAGAATCCATTTTCAGAACTTGATTTTACAAGGCGTGTAGTAACCTGGCCCTGTGGGTTCTGCAATTCAAAAACCACTGGGTGATTGCCTGGCAATAGCTTGAGTTTGTCTTCCAGTAGAAATGTGACATAAAGAGAATCGCCCGGCCTCCAAACACCGCGCTCGCCATAGATAAATCCCTTTATTCCTTTACTTACATGCTCACCACCTACATCAAAATTGCTAAGCGATAATGACTCACCATCATTTAATTTTAA
>DAORAG010000393.1:0-3224 GCA_035344095.1 Cyclobacteriaceae bacterium
TACAAATTATTGCTACTGCTCTCGAGACGGTTCCAACCGACAACCTGGTGGGCTACCTGAGAAATTATTTTCAAAAGGAACAAGTGGATGAGATTGTGATGGGATTGCCTAAACAAATGAACAACACAGACTCAGCTACCGCACCCGAAGTTCGAAAGATGGCCGATATGTTAGCTGCCGCATTTCCCAAAATGTCAATCAAGTTTGTAGACGAGCGATTCACCAGTAAGATTGCCCTGCAAACCATGGTAGCTGGCGGCATGAAAAAGAAAGACAGAAGGGTAAAGGGAAACGTGGATAAGATCAGCGCCACACTGATTCTCCAGTCGTACATGGAGTCCAAAGGGCATTGAATAAGCTGCCAGACAGGCTAAAATCATTAAATTTGTAGCCCGATAAATAGACTCGAATGATTTACCCCATTGTAATGTATGGTGATCCTGTTCTAAGAAAGCGCGCTCAGGACATTGACCAAAATGCAGACGTAAAGACACTGGTACAGGATATGTTTGAGACTATGCATGCAGCACAGGGTATAGGCCTGGCTGCACCTCAAATTGGAAAACCCATTCGGATGTTTGTAGTGGACGGGACCTCCCTTGAGGACGAACCTGGAATGGAAAACTTTAAAAAAGTATTCATCAATGCTGAAATAGTAGAGGAGGATGAAGAGCATGTAGATATGGAAGAGGGTTGTCTGAGTATACCGAACATTCGCGAGAAAGTAGGACGACCAGATGCCATCAGAATAAAATACTTCGATGAAGACTGGAATGCTCACGATGAGGAGTATGAGGGCATGCAGGCAAGAATTATTCAGCACGAATACGATCACATTGAAGGCGTACTTTTTATTGACTACCTATCGCCTTTAAAAAAGCGCTTGCTTAAAGGAAAACTCAGTGACATCAGCCGGGGTGATGTGAATACAGAATACCGGATTGCTGCGCCATTGCGTAAGTAGGAATGGAAATTCAATCACGCTTACCGGATGTAGGCACCACCATATTTGCAGTGATGTCGAAAATGGCCGCAGAAAATCAGGCCATTAACCTTTCACAAGGGTTCCCTGACTTTCAGGTTTCAGAACAACTTATTGATTTGATTTACCAGCATATGAAAGCCGGGCGCAATCAATATGCTCCGATGCCGGGTACGTCAGCGTTGTTGGAGGCCATCGCTGCTGTGGTCAAAACCACGTATGGCCATGAGGTGGATGCGATGAAAGAAGTGACCATCACCGCTGGAGGGACAGAAGCGATCTATGCCGCTATTTCCGGGTTGGTTAAGGATGGTGATGAGGTGATCAAGTTTGACCCATCGTATGATTGTTATGATCCTGCTATCAGGTTAAATGGAGGCACTCCAGTCACTATCGATTTGCTGCCACCCGAGTTTGCAATTGATTGGAATCAGGTGGAGGCAAGAATTACTTCAAAAACCAGAATGATCATCGTCAACACGCCACACAATCCAAGTGGTGCGGTATTTTCAGAAGCCGACATGAAAGTCCTGGAAGGTCTTGCTGAAAAGCACGATCTTATTGTGCTCAGTGATGAAGTTTATGAGAGAATCATATTTGATGGAAAAGTTCATCAAAGTGTCATGCGATTTCCTGCCCTGGCCGCCAGAAGTATTGCGGTGTATTCATTCGGAAAGACATTTCACGCTACCGGTTGGAAAGTTGGATATGCGATTGCTACAGAAGCCATCACTCGGGAAATTAGAAAAGCCCACCAATTCATAACCTTCAGTGTGAACACTCCTGTTCAATACGCCCTAGCTGATTACATGACCGAGCCCTCTCACTATCTTCATCTTTCCGATTTTTATCAGCAGAAGAGGGACTTGTTTCTCAAGTTGATTGAGAAGTCATCCTTCATCCCGTTGCCCTGTTACGGCTCATATTTTCAGTTGCTGTCGTACGAAAAAATTTCAGATAAGTCAGACATGGAGATGGCGCAATGGCTGACAGTAGAGCATAAACTTGCCTCAATACCGATCTCGGTGTTTTATAAGAACAAGACGGACAACCGTATTCTGCGCTTCTGTTTTGCGAAAGGAGACAAGACTTTGCAAGCAGCTGCGAATATATTGAACCGTTTTTAGTTCTGATTTTGTTATCCACAAAGGTTCCCAATTTGATGGGGGATCGCTTTCTTTGCAGCAGATTTAGAAAGGCATGCAGGATTTAAAGGTTACCATAATACAGTCGGATTTACATTGGGAGGACATCGGGGCCAATCTGGCGATGTTTGAGGAGAAAATCTGGCAAATTGGTCAATCTACTGACGTTATTGTGTTGCCTGAGATGTTTACTACCGGATTCACCATGGCCGCACCTCGTTTGGCTGAGCAGATGAACATGCGAACGTTTAAATGGATGCGGCAAATGGCAGATCAGACGGGCGCACTGGTGCTCGGCAGTTTCATTGCGCTGGTTCACGATAGGTATTACAACCGGTTGTTGTGGATGGAGCCGGGCGGCAATTTTAAAACCTATGACAAACGACACCTCTTCAGGATGGCGGAAGAGCACCAAGTGTTTTCACCCGGTGAGAGCCTGTTGATCGGGCACTGGAAAGGTTGGAGGATTTGCCCCCTTATTTGCTATGACCTTCGCTTTCCGGTTTGGAGCAGAAACCGCTGGAATGCTACTTTAAAAAAACCTACTTACGACCTGGCGATATACGTTGCAAACTGGCCAAAGGTGCGGGTGCAGGCCTGGGATACATTGCTAAAAGCCCGTGCTATCGAAAATCTTTCCTACGTAGTGGGTGTCAATCGTGTCGGTATTGACGGCAACGGTGTTGAGTACAATGGTCTTTCAACAATTGTCAATCCAAAAGGAGAGCCTGTATTTGCTGTGGAGGGGATGGAAGCAATTAAAACGGTTGAAATTGGAGGCAATGCACTTCAAGCCTATAGAGATAAGTTTCCTGCCTTCCTGGATGCTGATGACTTCACAGTAGAGGTTGAGCCTATTCCCCAGGTTGACTTCTGATAAGGCCCTTGAGGCAACACTGAAATTTCGACTGTTGCCGTTTCAGCATCTTTAAAATAGCCCTACTTTTGCAGCTTCGTAAAACGGTATGACCTTGTCATGCCCAGCTTTGATCCTAAACATTCAAGTTTTCAATGACAGCCAAGAAGATCACAAGAGCCCTGGTTTCGGTTTACCATAAGGACAATCTGGAACCTATAGTAAATACTTTGGCAGCCGA
>DAORAG010000394.1:0-3217 GCA_035344095.1 Cyclobacteriaceae bacterium
GCTTGCGACCAGGTTTCTCGGAGAAAAATTTGAAGAGGAGCTTCTCGGAGATTTGCAGGAAATGTATGAAGGAAGAACAGCGAAGCGGGGAAAATATTTTGCTGACTTAATGTATTGGCTTGATACGCTGCACCTTTGTGCTGGGTTTTCGTCCCGAAAAGTAGCAAGAAGTGGACAGGCGGTGATGCTTGGTAATTTAACAAAAGTGGCCTGGAGAAATGCGGTAAGACAGCGACAGTTTTCTGTACTTAATGTCCTTGGGCTTTCACTGGGGATTTCAGTATGTCTGGTCATCGCTATGTACGTGTACAATGAAATGAACTACGACACCTTTCATTCAAAGGGTGATCGGATATATAGAATTAATCAGCCCCTGATTTGGGATGACTGGGATGTTCAGTTTGCTTCTACTGGGCCTAACGTTGCAATCGCACTTAAGCAGGAGGCGCCAGAATTTGAACAGGTTACGCGTCTCTTGGCATTAGGGGAACAAACCATCAATGCAAATACTGATGGTGACAAAGAGTATAACCTGGTGACAGAGGATCGGTGTTTTGCGGCTGATGATAATTTCTTTGATGTGTTCAGCTTCAAGTTTATCAGCGGCAATCCTTCAAATGCACTCCTTGAGCCCAACAGCATCATATTGACGGCATCAACGGCCAGACGATATTTTGGTAGCACTGATCCAATCGGGAAGACTATTGCCATCAAATCAAAGAAGGGAGAGTGGGACTCCTATACAGTTACAGGACTTCTTGAGGATGTGCCAAGCCAATCGCACATTCAGTTTGACATGCTAATCTCTATGTCCACACTCAAATCTGTTTTAGATCGTGACGATTGGAAATGGATTTGGACCGCCTTTTCAACTTATGGGCTGGTGAAGGAGGGGACTGATGTGCGTGCACTTGAACATAAAATTCAATCGATACCACCAAGATGGGCCCCGCTTACAACAGAACGAATTTTCAATCAGACTTTCGAGGAATACACACGAGGTAAAGCCTGGACGCTGTACATGCAGCCGCTGAGGAAGATCTATCTCGCGGGTGAGCCCGGCAATCATCGCTTTGGACCATCTGGAAACCCACAAACGTTAAAGATTTTTAGTGTGATCGGTGTTTTAGTATTGGTACTCAGTTGTATCAATTTTATGAATCTATCTACAGCACGCTCATCGAATCGAGCAAAGGAGGTTGGGATAAGAAAGGTAATGGGGTCAGAAAGAACTTCATTAATGAGGCAGTTCATTTTTGAATCGATCCTCTTTGTTTCTGTAAGCACTCTGATTGCATTAATAATCACGAAGTTATCATTGCCGACATTTAATATTTTGGCTATGAAACAATTGTCAATTTCACCCTACTTGTCAAATATATGGGTAGTAGGAGGGATAATCGCGTTTGTATTTGCACTTGGAACCGTGGCCGGAATTTATCCAGCGTGGTACTTGTCTGCGTTCAGGCCTATTGAGACATTGAAAGGCAAAGCAAGCGCTGGATTTAACGGCAAGGCTATACGAAACGGGCTTGTCGTCTTTCAGTTTACGATATCCATTACACTTATCATTTGCACATTCTTCGTTCAGAGGCAATTGAACTATGTTACCACATTGGATCTGGGAATTGAAAAGAATAACGTCCTGCAAATTCATAATATCGAGCAACTGGGTTTCGACACGGAAGTGCTGAAGAATGAACTCAAATCAAACAGGGCCTTCAGTCATGTAGGCAAGTCATTTGCCATTCCTCCAAATTTTTGGGATGGAGAAAGGTATCGCGCAGATGGCCCACAGAATCCTGCAATTGATATCAACAATGTGCGTGCCGATGGCGAGTATCTTGAGCTGTTGGGAGTGACGTTTATAGCTGGAAGAAACTTTGATGAAACCAGGCTGACAGATCGATATGCAATTATTCTCAATGAAGAGGCGGTGAAAGCACTTGGCTGGGGCTCAAAGGAAACTTATTCATCAGATTCTCCCATTGGAAAGTTTGTAGTCCAAGCGTTTGATCGTGAGGAGAAGCTCGAGGTGATTGGAGTGGTGAAGAACTTTAATTATCGAAGCTTGAAGCAAAGTATAGACCCCCTGATGATAGTACATCCAGGCAATGACAAATTTTGGAATTATGGATTTGGTAGTTCATTTCTGTCTATGAGGCTTAACCCCAATGTGGTTACCAATACTCAACAACTGCAATCAGTTATCAGCGATGTACAAGAGACCATTGCTAAGCTTGATGATTCGGTTCCATTCAAGTACAGCTTTCTGGATGAAGATTTCGATAAGACATTCAAGAGCGACAGCCGCGTGAGTAGCATCCTGAATATATTCACAATAATGGCATTGACGATTGCTTGCCTCGGTCTATTTGGGTTGGCTGCCTTTTCAGCAGAACAGCGCACGAAGGAACTTGGGATTCGGAAGGTGCTGGGTGCAAAGACGTCTCAGTTGGTAATTCTTTTTTCTTCAGAATTTGCACGCCTTGTTGTGATTGCCGTTGTTATTGCTTCTCCTTTGGCCTACGTGCTAGTTGACAATTGGTTAGAAGATTTTGCGTACCGCACGCCAATTGAACCTATCGTTTTTGTAATGGCGATTTTAAGCGCATTAATTATAGCCATTGCAACAATAAGTTCTCAGTCACTGATGGCTGCTTCAAAAAATCCGGCAGATACACTCAAAGAGCAATAACAAATAGCCCATGCGATCACATGGGCTATTTATTTCATTTCCAAGACTTGACTAGGCTGCTATAGAAACCTCAAGATTTTGCTGTAGCAACTGATACCGCTTGCTATCAAGTTCTTGCTGTGCAATTCCATTTAGCATTTCAAAAACCGGAGCCGGTGCAAATGCCTTTACTTCCCTAAGCCAATGCGCCAATTCAGCGTCATTTATTCCTTTGATCATCCATTTGGCATAGCGGGCCATTTTATCAGGTGGAATTTGTTGCACAAGCTGTTGCTCTGTGGCCTTTATCTGACTGTCTGAATAATGGTTCCAAAGCACTGCGTTAAGTTCAATTTCCTCCTTATTCATATGATAGAGATTGAAGGCGATAAACTCATTGAATGCATAGAATAGTTTATGGCCGTGGGAACTACGATCTTGATCCGTCTTCGCGTGTTTCCAGTCATCGATCAGGCTCACAAGTACTTCCCCTAAACGGTGATCCTCTTCATGTTCTTTGATGAACATTTGCGAAACGCG
>DAORAG010000395.1:0-3214 GCA_035344095.1 Cyclobacteriaceae bacterium
CGGGTGGAAGTAACCGATGTCCGTAATTGCCAACTGTCGGATCTCGTTGCTGTTTCGAGTATTGGCGGAGCAGAATTTGACATTCAAAATATTGTTCCCGTTACTTGCTTTGGAGATTCAGATGGATCGGCTTCGATAAATGTCACTTCGGGAATTGCCCCGTTGACCTACTCCTGGTCTGATGGCCAGTCTTCACCATCAGCGATTAATCTTGCAGCAGGAGATTACTTTGCTACGGTAACGGATGGACTGGGGTGCCGAACGATTCGTTCGTTGGTCATTGGTACGCCAGATCCACTGACCACATCTTTCAATAAGATACTTCCAAATTGTGTCGGGGATTGCGATGGCGTGATCGAGGTTTCAATCATTGGGGGTACTGGTGCTTACGACAGCGACTGGATAAGCTTAGGCGAACAAGGAACGCTGGTTTCAGGCCTTTGTGCAGGTTTGTATGATCTGGTCATTACCGATGCCAACAACTGTTTGTTACAGCAACAAGTTGATCTCCCAGATCCGGCTCCACTTCAAATCCAGGAGATTACTTCGCCACCAATTTGTCTTGGTCGATGCGATGGTTCAATCGAGGTGAGTGGTCAGGGTGGTACTGGCCCCTACAGTTTTCAGTGGCAGGATGGGCCATCTTCTGCAGTGAACGAATTACTTTGCCCGGGTGAGTATCAGGTAACGATGACTGACGCTCATGGATGTGATGTCTCTGAAAACATAACGTTAGGAGAAGGCAATCCATTGGTTGTCGACCTCCAAAGTGAAGCTACGTTGTGTGTTGGACAGATACAGACATTGGATCCGGGCGATCAATGGGCTTCAACAGAATGGAGTTCGACAGTCGGATTCTCCAGCTTTGATCGAATAGTTTCCATAACGGACGCTGGTCAATATTTCTTTAGAGGTGTGGATGCAATTGGCTGCATTGGGTTACATGAGTTTACACTTTCAACCTCTCTCGATTTGTTGACGGCAGAGTTTCTTATGGCTTCAGAAGTAGTTGTCGGTGACACGCTCGTTGCCATCGACATTTCGTGGCCATTGCCTGAAAGAATTGAGTGGGTGCTACCAGCGGGTTTTACCAGACTACCTTCAGAGAATGCCGACTTCCTCTATGCAATTGCTCCCGAGGCCGGCTCTTTTGAAGTAGGGATGCAATCCTTCCTTGCAGAGTGCCAGGATTTTGAACAGAAGACTATAGTGGTGAATCTGGTCGAATCGGAAAACGAAGGAGGAAGACTTGGTTACAGAGATGAGCTAATCAAGGCATTTAATATCTCACCCAACCCCAATGATGGTAACTTTAGTGTTGATGTTGAGCTATCTGAGTCCAAACCGATCGAACTTAGGGTCATAAGCTTTCCAAGAGGCGTGATCGAGGCTCACGTCACATTGGATGAGGCAGAACTTCATAACATTAGTTTTGAACTGGGTCATCTTGCTCAGGGTGTGTATTTGATGCTGTTGAGCGCGAATGGAACGCAACGATTTGTTCGATTTGTGAAGTCCAGGTAAAGCGTTCATGTCAGGTATTTTTTTTACCGTTTTCGTGGCCTCGACCATTTCACGTGGGATTTAGCATAGAAATTTGCTACTACGATAACTCCTATTTGGCTATTCCTGATTATCTTGGCAGAATCGCAAATTCTGCAGCCTTTTCGAAGAGTTATGAGCCGATACCTTTTTATCCTATTCTGTACCATTGGTTGGCATCTCACAGTGGCTCAATGGACCCAAACCAACGGGCCCCAAGGAATTGAGGCCGTGCAAATTGAGAAATTGGGTGAATACCTGTTCGTTGGAGGAAGTATCTCGGGATTATACCGATCCGCTGACGGAGGAGAGACATGGGAGTTTATTGAAGTCACCCCATTCACGCACCATACCCGCAGATTAATCGTTGACGGAAGCAGAATTTATTGCACTACACCTTTTGGACTGTTTTACTCAGATGATTTCGGCCTTAATTGGGATAGGGTAAATACGCCATTCGTTTTGGGAAATACACTCGAGATCATTGACGATGAGATATATGTTCAAGATTTCAATTATACGATCTATTACACTTTGGATTTTGGAGCAAATTGGGAGATCTTAAGCACTCCTGATGCTAGTCATCTGCCCGTTAGGCTTAAAAAAAGCGGAAGCACATTATGGTTAGCTGCTGGCAACCTATATTATTCAAGCAACTATGGAGTCACATGGGAAACTCATGAAATATCTGATGACTATACAGTAGAACAAGTCTTCGAGGGTGATGAAGATTATTTGTATGCGAAGGCAGCTCATCGCACCAACCATACGAGCCATGTATTAATAAGCGAAGACGATGGTGTCACCTGGACCGAGGCTCCTTACTCCTTTCCAGGCGCCATCAACACGATTGACATAGAGAATGGTACAATAACACTCACGTCTTACTTTTCTATAAATTATATAATAACATCATTCGACCATGGTCAGACCTGGGAGTCAAAAGATGCGCCCGAACCATCAATCTGGGATGTACTCAGAGACGGCCAGACCGTGTATACGCTTTCAACCACTGGCATTGATAAAAGCGTGGACAATGACAATAATTGGGACATTTATGTTGATGGTTTGAAAGGTACGTCCATCGAAAAAATTGCGCACGGGAGTCAGGGCATATTTGCAATCGACTATAGAAATGGAGTCAGCTACTCTTCCGACTTAGGACTCAATTGGGAATACCGTAATAATGGCCTTGGCGACTTTATTGAGCCTTTAGATATCGCTGTGGGTTCGGCCACAATATTCATAGCAACCAGCCAGGGAGTGTATAAGACAGTTGACGAGGGATTAAACTGGATCCAGCTTGGCACCTTGCCAACCGATCGGCAGTTTTTGCTTGTGAGCCAATCGAGCAATAAGATTGTTGCGGTTAGTTACCTCGAAACTTATTTCTCCGAGGACGATGGTGACACCTGGAATCCCAAGGCACCAACAGAACTAAATAATGAACATTACACCGCATGTTTTGTCCAAGGCGATATGGTTGTATTGGCATCGGAAACTCAGCTAAAGGTCAGTACAAATTTTGGTGACGATTGGTCAGTTTACGCTATCCCCTCAGTCATCCGTGAAATTGAAATAATGGACAACAAAATCATGGTCGCTACAGATTTTGGTATCTATGAAACAAGCGACTTCGGGGCAAACTGGAACAAAGTGAATACGGATAATG
>DAORAG010000396.1:0-3190 GCA_035344095.1 Cyclobacteriaceae bacterium
AAGAACGGTCAGGATGTAATCAATTGGCCAAGCAAATTAAACACAGAGTTTTTCCAGTTGCTGGGCGTAGCCGATGTTCACGAGCCTGCGCTTACAAAAGGAGTTATGGAAAGACGTAGCGATGTTGATAAGCAGTGGGCAACTTACAAGTCCGACCTTCAGACGATCATGAACACAGATGTGGCAGCGTACAATCAGATGTTCCGTGAAAAGAACATTCCGGCAATTGTCTTGGATAAGAATTAATTATTAAGAACATGAATAAGAATATGAAATTCCGCGTTGGATTTCTGCTATTGGTTTTCGCGATTCACACGCATCTTTTAGTTGCGCAGAGAAAAAAGTCGCCAGTGAATTCTTCGCCTTCTGTAACATACAATCAGGAGGTGTATGGTGGGATGAAATGGCGCGAGCTCGGACCCTTTCGGGGTGGACGATCGGTAACAGCAACTGGAGTTGTGGGTGATCCCAATACCTATTATTTCGGTGGTGTTGGCGGAGGTGTATGGAAGAGCACGGATGCCGGACAAACCTGGTTCAACATCACCGATAAATATTTTGGAGGAACGATCGGAGCGGTGGCGGTGTCGGAGAGTGATCCCAATATTATTTATGTAGGCGAAGGCGAGCAGGGAGTGCGAAGCAATGTGTCTTCTGGCTGGGGCGTTTGGAAATCAATGGATGCCGGTAAGACCTGGAAACATATCGGCCTGCGAGACTCCAAGCATATCGGTCGTATCCGGATCCATCCCAAGAACCCTGACCTGGTGTATGTGGCGGCCATGGGAAACTTGTGGAAGCCGAACGACATGCGTGGTGTTTATCGGAGCAAGGATGGCGGAGCGACATGGGAACGTGTGTTGTATATAAATGATAAAGCAGGTGTAGTTGACTTGACTTTTGATCCTAACAACGCTCGTGTGTTGTATGCGAGCACTTGGAACATTAGTCGCAACGGATACAGAATGGATAGTGGTGGGCCCGATTCAAAGTTGTGGAAAAGCACTGATGCTGGTGACACCTGGGATGAGCTGACCGATAACCCAGGCATGCCAAAAGGCACCAATGGAATTATCGGTGTAACCGTATCGCCAAAGAACTCGAACAGGGTGTGGGCCATTATCGAAAATCTGGATGGGGGAGTATTTCGTTCAGATGATGCAGGGGCAACATGGACCAAGGTAAACCAGGATCGTGCATTGCGTCAACGCGCCTGGTACTACTCGCGTATATATGCCGACACTCAAAATGAGGACAAGGTGTGGGTGATGAATGTGAGCTATGGTGTATCAAAAGATGGTGGCAAGACCTTCGAATTGAAAAATGCGCCTCACGGAGATCATCATGATCTCTGGATTGATCCGGCCAACAACCAGCGTATGATCATAGCTGATGACGGTGGAGCTCAAGTGTCAAATGATGGGGGCGAAAACTGGACAACATACCATAATCAGCCCACAGCTCAGATTTATCGCGTTACCACCGACAATCATTTTCCATATCGAATTTATGGTGCGCAACAGGATAACACCAGCTTAAGGATCAACCATCGTAGTACCGGAGGCTCAATTACTCAAAGTGATTGGGTGGCTTTATCCATAGGGGAAAGTGCACACCTCGCACCTGATCCCTTGAACAACAACCAGATTTATGGCAGCGACTATAAGGGCTACATGACCATGCAAGATCTCGAAACGGGGCAGGAGAGATCAACTAATGTTTGGCCTGTGTTGCCAGCTGGATCGGGAGCTGAGGTCATGAAGTATCGTTTCAACTGGAACTATCCAATTGGATTCAGTCCGCATGATCCAAAAAAACTGTATGCCGGCTCCAATCATCTTCATGTCACTTACAATGGTGGGTTCAGTTGGGAAACCATAAGCCCCGACCTGACTCGCAATGATCCGGAGACCATCAAGTCTTCAGGCGGACCAATAACGCAGGACAATACCGGTGCTGAATATTACGCAAACATCTTTGTCATTACGGAATCACCTTACACCAAAGATGAAATCTGGACTGGATCGGATGATGGACTGATTCATGTGACTTTGGACGGAGGCAAGACGTGGAGCAATGTAACTCCACCTATGGCTCCAAAGAACAACATGATGAACAGCATTGATGTGAATCCTTTTGCAAAAGGAGGCGCATACGTGGTAGGCACGTCTTACAAGTTTGGCGACAACGCACCCTACATCTATAAAACCACCGATTATGGTAAAACCTGGACTCTGATCACCAAAGGTATTCCTGCCGAGGAGTATGTTCGTGTTGTCAGAGCTGATCCGAAGAGAGGAGGATTGCTTTATGCAGGAACAGAGAAGGGAATGTGGGTTTCCTTTGATGATGGAGCGAGTTGGTCTAAGTTTCAACTGAATCTTCCGCCAGTACCGATTCATGATCTTACTATCAAAAATGATAACCTCGTTGCGGCAACACACGGGAGAGGTTTCTGGCTGATCGATGATCTGACTCCACTTCATCAACTTTCGCAGGAAATTGAAGCTAAGAAATCACACCTGTTTCAGCCAATGCCAAGCTATCGAATGGCAGGTGGTCCAAGTTTCTGGGGTATAGACCGGAGGCTGGAAGGCGAAAACCATCCGGGCGGTGTCTTGATGCATTATTACCTGTCTGAGTTTAAAGATGGTGATGATGTGAAAATTGAAGTGATGGAAAACAACGGAGCTGTTATCCAAACCTTTTCTGCCAGTCAACTTAAGCCTGCCAAGGGGGGCAATCGATTTGTTTGGGATATGCGTTATCCCGGATACAAGACGTTTCCCGGGTTGGTATTTTATTCAGCCAGAAATGTTGGTCCAAAAGCGGTGCCTGGAAGATACAAGGCGAGGCTGACAGCAAATGGATTGACGACTGAACAAGAATTTGAAATCCTTAAGGACCCGAGATTAAAAACTACCGCCCAGGAATTTCAGGAACAGTTTGATTTCTTGACGAAGGTGCGCGACAAAGTGAGCGAAGCCCATCAAGGGATCTTGGATATACGTAAGATCAAATCTGACCTCGGATATGTAAGGACTAAGGTGGAGGACAAGCCGGAGAACAATAATCTTCTGGAGCAAATCAAGAAATTCGAAAGCGATCTCACTGTCATTGAAAACAACATTCACCAGACGAAAAATCAATCGGTGCAAGATCCGTTGAACTATGGGATCAAGTTGAATAA
>DAORAG010000397.1:0-3185 GCA_035344095.1 Cyclobacteriaceae bacterium
CACAGATCGTATCGATTTACTTCTACTGCACCGACCTGCTCCCTTCTTTGACCCTTTAGAAGTTGGCCGCGCATTCTCCAAATTGAAAGAGGAGGGCAAGGTGTTGCATTTTGGTGTATCTAATTTCACGTCCATGCAATTCAGTATGCTGGCCGCCCATACTGATGTGCCTTTGGTAACAAACCAAGTAGAGATTTCACCTTATTGTCTGGAGCATTTTGCCAGCGGAAATATTGACTTCTTTCTGAGGGAAAATATCAAGCCGATGGCATGGTCACCTCTGGCAGGAGGGCAACTGTTAAAACCGGAGGACGAAAAAGGTAAAAGGATCTTAGCTGAGTTGAAAAAGGTAGCTGAAGAACTTGATGGCTGTAGTGTTGACGAAGTCATCTTTGCGTGGTTACTAAGCCATCCTGTGGGCATTCTTCCTATTCTTGGCACTAGCAAATTGGATAGGGTAGTGTCGGCTGCCAATGCGTTGAAATTGAAACTAAGCCTGGAACAGTGGTATAGGATATACATCGCTTCAACGGGTACACAGCTCCCATAACGCTATTCTTCCAGGCGAGGAAACCCAATAATGATTCTCACGTAAGCATCAATTAGTTCCTTACTAAACCTGCTCCACGATGGATTGGATGACATTATTGGCCGCTGTTGGCGGCATCGCTGTTGCGCAAAGCATATTCCTTGGCGCGATCAACATGATCAATAGCCGTCAATCAGGCCAAGCCAACTTTTACCTTGGATTATTATTCCTGGCTCTTGGTCTGCGTGTGGCCAAGTCGCTGATTTATTACCACTGGACGGGCATGGCAATGGTTGGCATCTCGGTTGGTGGTGCTGGCTTGTGGGCTGCTGCTCCCGCTCTGTTTCTTTATATCAAGACATTTGCAGGAAGGTCGGTAACTCGTTTTGAAAAATATGGACTGTTTGCGCCCGCGCTTTTTTTGTTGATTGCTGGAATCTCGGAACTGCCGTTCTATCGTGCGAGGATGGTTTATCTTACAGGCTCTATTGCGCTGTTGCTGAGCCTTGCCGCCTCAGTTTACCTTCTTACAAAATGGCGCACCGTTGACAAGAATGGGTGGTTGCGCATTGTGCTGGCAGGTGTATTTGTAATTGCATCCACATTCATCTACCAGCTGTTCTCGCCCAATCTGGAGATATATGCTATCGGTGCGCTTGTAGCCTCGGTGGTTCTCTACATAATTAATTTTAAGGGAATTGGCAGCAAGGTGGTAAGTACTTCCGTGCAATCCTCCAAGATTTCGCTTAGTAAAAACCAACTCGACAAGATCACCAGTGATCTGCAAAAAGCACTTAAAGAAGGCCGCGTATATCGTGAACAGAAGCTTACGCTGGCTCGACTTGCAGAGCGCATTGATACCCCACAATACCTGTTGCGAAAAGTGATTCAGCAAAATCATGGGAAGAACTTCAATGATTTCATCAATGAATATCGCATCACTGAAATTTGCGAACGTCTGGAAAAAGATACCAGGTATACCATTGAAGCGATAGCAAGCGAGGTGGGCTTTAGCAGTAACTCTACTTTTTATGAGGCCTTTCGCAAGGTGATGAATTGTACTCCAGCCGAATACAGAAAGCGTCTGCAAAATGGTGAGATGCCAACTCAGAATACCGGGCTTAGATCCGTAACATCAGGAATGCCAGCCTAGTTTTTTGACGGTTCTGACTCCAGAATGTTGAAATCCGAAGGAGAGTTTGGCTAGAACGCGGTAAAATGGCGAACGCAACGACAGGAGGTGCGTTGATTCATCTAAGTTAACTTACCTTCTTCGATGCTCAGGAACTTACTGCTCACTAGCCTTCGCGGCTTTAAAAAAAATAGCTACTACACTTTCGTAAATACGTTGGGCCTCGGCATCGGGATGGCCTGTTTCATACTTCTTATCCATTACATCTCCTTTGAGCAGAGTTACGACTCATTTCATAAGAACAAGAATGAAGTCTACCGCATTACGAGTCGCAAGATTCAAAATGGAGTTGAACAAAATCAGCGTGCGCAGGCGCCAGTAATTTTAAAGGAGACCGTATTGTCGGGGGTGCCGGAAGTAGAGTCCGCGTTTCGAATTCACCCTCTGGACGCGAAGAAGGTGACGCTTCGAAGAGAAATTGATGGCGAATACGTGGATCAGGTGGAACACAATGTCTACCACGGTGAGTCTGGTTTCTTTAGTCTTTTGGATTTTGAGTTGATTAAATCAATGGGGCCTGATCTACTGGATAGACCTTACACCGTAGTGCTTTCAGAATCGATAGCAAAGAAATTATTTGGAGACGTTGATCCGGTTGGAAAGTCGATCAGAATCATTGAAGACTTTGATGATCTCTATCTGATCACTGGTGTGATGAGGGATTTGCCGGTTAACACACATTTTAATTTCAATTTGCTTATTTCATTTGAAACATTTCGTGCGCAGCACCCCAACTGGCGATGGACTGCGTGGGACTGGGACTACTTTTTCACCTATGTGAAGCTCAAGAAAGGGTCAGACCCAATCGAAGTGCAGGAGAAAATTCAAGTTTTGGCCAATCAAGTGGGTAAGCCACAATTTGATAGTAGAAATTATGAAATGCAGTTTGCGCTGCAGTCTTTACCTTCCATCCATCTGAATTCGCACCTGGAAGGGGAGTTTGAAGTAAATGGCGAAGGCACCTATCTCAATTATCTTTATGGGGCTGCGATCGCAATCCTGATATTAGCCTGGATCAACTTTGTAAATTTATCAGTAGCCCGAATCATGCAACGCGCGGCTGAAGTTGGGATCAGGTCAAGTTTTGGCGCGAACAAATGGCATCTTGCCGCACAGCTTGTTACCGAGTCCTTGGTGCTGCATCTAATTGCTGCAGTTATTGGTATTGCGCTTATCGCGTTTGGTTTTGCTATCCTGCCTACGTGGTTGGGTATTAACTTCTCTGACCGCCTACTGGACTCCATGGTTGCTTGGCAGCTATTGTTTTCGACATGGGCTGCAGGTGCAATGATCACTATCGTTTATCCTATCATCCTTGCCTGGAGGTTTCAGCCGAAGAATGTGCTCCGTGGAAAGCTCGAGAGCTCAAAGTATGGAGCCAGTCTGTGGAAATGGTTGGTCGTAACCCAATATTCCATCTCTTTGATTTTGATAATCCTCACCATGGTGGTGACGACTCAGTTG
>DAORAG010000398.1:0-3181 GCA_035344095.1 Cyclobacteriaceae bacterium
CTGTTCCCGTAGGTTCATTGCTTTGCGCAAATCCCAATGCAGAGATGCTCAGGATTAGAAGAATTGTTAGATGTGTATTTGCTTTCATTGTAGTGTCGTTAAAGGTGTTTTTAAATGATGTTATCGATTGCTGAAATAATAGTTGAGCCCGTTGATAATGTTGGGATTCCTCGAACCCATGTGATCCAGGTTGCTCTCGCGATTCTTTGACAGCCTGATGTTGGTATAATGGTTGCGAAGAGATTGGTAGAGAGCTTCGAAGGGTGCCTGCATTCTGCCAGAGTTTTCTAACTCTCCTATGCCCAGAAATACCAATTGGGCCCTGTCTTTGTTGGCAGGTCTGTTCAGCTTCTCCAATTGTAGCGCCACTTCATTGTCAAACCACATGGAAGGGCTAAGCAACAGGTAGTTGCCAAACAAGTTGTTGTCTACTGCAAGAACGCTGGCTCCGAATAGTCCACCGTAGGAATGACCCAGAATGACTCTGCTGCTGCGCGTGGTGTCCACATTGAAATCCACTTCCATCGCGGGGATCAGCTGTGTCTTGATGAAATGCAGGAACTCCGCTCCCCCACCGGTCATCGAACTTACCTTTGTTGGCGTGTAGTCAATGCTTCGATCCCGGCCATAGCCTATGCCCACGACCACCACATTTTTTGTATGGCTCGCGGTTGAAATTTCTTTGCAGCGATTGGCCACAAATTCGAAGTTCTCTTCTCCATCCAGCACGTAGAGGGTGGCATATTTCTCGCTGGACGAAAAGTAATCTTCGGGCAAGCCTACCTTAATTTGGTAAGTAGCGCCATTGGCTTGCAGTGAGAACTCCCTCGTTAATGACGGGTTAAAATCTTCTACCTGGCATGATTGTAATAGGATAAAGCTTAGCACGACCACGATACCGAGACCAAGCATCCATGTTTTTGTCTTTTTCATAATGATTTTGTTTGGGTGAATGTTTTTTTCTTTTGTTGAGACAAAGGTCAGTGGCCAGATCCTTCCGGCCTAGGTCAACAATGCGTCATAAAAGGACAGCATCATCGCTCCGCTTAGAGACCCGCAGTTTTTGATTTTCAATTGTCCGTTCCTGACGTGTTTGTGTCCTTCCCCGCATTCATCATCCCGATACTTTTGTTAATTATTCAACAACTTCTAATCAATAGATCATGAAAGTCGCATTCATTATTCCTCCAACTGTAGAACTATTGGATCTGGCGGGACCTGTACAGGTTTTTGTCGAAGCTAAATTCTATGATTTTCAAATTGAGGTAGAGTTCTATCGCTACCAGGAAATGCCTGTCTCCACGTCAGGGTTGGACTTTGGAAAACTTATTCATTTCAAAAAGGCCAAATTGAAGAAGGGCGACTTTGTTTTCTTTCCGGGGATGGATCAGGACTACGTGCGAAGCAATTCCTTCAAGACTGAGAAAGAACTATTCCAATGGTTGCGGGAGTGTGCTGACCTCGGAGTGACGATCTGCTCTGTGTGCAATGGGGCATTCGCACTTGGCTATGCCGGGTTGTTGGATGGTCTGGAGTGCACCACACACTGGAGGCGGGTAGATGAATTGCAGAAACAGTTTCCCAAAGCCAAAGTACTGGCTGATATTATCTATGTGAAAAATACGCGTGTACATACAAGTGCGGGTATCTCCGCAGGTATCGATTTGGCGTTATCCGTACTGGAGGATCTGGCCGGTCCCCTATTCACCAATAAAGTGTCCCGAGGACTTGTTGTTTATTACCGAAGAAATGGTAGGCGAAAACAAGAAACCGTATACCTGGACTTTAGGGATCACATCAACGGCAAAATTCATGAGGTTCAGGACTACCTCATCGATCATGTAGAAGGCAACATTTCAATCATCGACCTTGCCGAAATGGTGAGCATGAGTCCCCGAAATCTTACGCGGGTCTTTAAAGAAACAACAGGAACAACCATCGTTGACTATCGCACACGACTGCGTTTGGCCCTGGCCAGAAACATGCTTAAGCACCCGGAGAACAGCATGGAGAAAATAGCCCGGCATTGTGGGTTCAAGTCCGCACGACAGCTTCAAAGGATACTGAAAATGGATTCCTGAATTAGGCGATACTGAAATTTGTAACTGATAAAACCTGTTGTGAAAATATATTGCAAGGGTGTCTTACCAATAGCTATTCATTATAACTACCTTCGATAGGCCTGATTTGTCCAATCAGGAAGTTCAATGAATGAAAATAGCATTTATTGTCCCTCCCCAGGTTGAATTATTAGATCTGGCAGGGCCGGTTCAGGTGTTTACTGAGGCCACCACTCACGGTCTCGATGTCTCGATTGAGTTTTACAGTTTTCATGAGCACAACACTTCAACAGCTGGAATTGGTTTTGGCGTGATCAAAAGTTACAAGGAAGCAGATTTGATGGCTGGAGATTATGTATTTGTTCCCGGCACAGGTCACGACTATTTGCAGACCACTCAGTTTAAGGAAGAGAAGGGATTTTTTACGTGGCTGGCTCAGTGTGCTGAACGCAAAGTGAATACTTGCTCCATTTGCACAGGCGCTTTTTTTCTAGGCGAATCTGGCTTGCTGGACAACAGGGAATGCACCACCCACTGGAGGCGGACGGACGAACTAAAGACTCGGTATCCTAAAGCCAACGTATTGGCGGATATGCTCTATGTAAAGAGCGATCACATCTATACGAGCGCAGGCATCAGTGCAGGTATTGATCTTGCCCTGGCAATACTCGAAAATCTTAAGGGTCCCCATTTTGTTCATAAAGTGGCACGTGGCTTAGTAGTATACCACAGGCGGGATCAATCGCATACACAGAAAAGCATTTACCTGGACTTTAGAAATCACATCAACCCAAAGATTCACGAGATACAGGATTTTTTGATTAACAACCTGGCAAAAGAAAACTCCATAGAAGACTTGGCCGAGATGATTGCCATGAGTCCGAGAAATCTCAGTCGGGTATTTAAGGAGTCTACCGGTTTGACCATAGTTGAATACCTCACCGAGCTGCGCAGGGAGACAGCAAGAACGCTTCTCAACAATCCTGACTATACCATCGAATACATCGCTTCGCAGTGCGGCTTTAAGAGTGCGCGGCAGCTACAGCGAATTTTGAAAGCGTAAACCAGTACCGGTTAAGTTGTCCTTTTATGACGTATTGTTGACCTATGATTATGGGTCA
>DAORAG010000399.1:0-3173 GCA_035344095.1 Cyclobacteriaceae bacterium
TGTTTTGTCAGTAACCCAGGGTGATCAGAAGAGATTTACCAATTTGATTAAATCCAAGACAACCGAAACAATTAAATTTTAGTATTGAAAAGGTCTAACAATGCCTGGGTAGTCACTGTCACTCCAGTCTCTATGGACTTCTCCGGATTTGGATAGTAAAAAGGAGAATGTAGTCCCGGTAGAAAATTAGACTTGATTCTTTCATCAGGCACAGTACCCAACCAGAAGAAAACTGTTGGGACTTTATGTTCCGTCTGTCCGTAATACGAAAAGTCTTCAGATAGCATTACGGGCTCTTCATCTGCAACGTTTTCTTTTCCAATCCCTAGAATAGCTGATGCTATCACCCGATCTGTCATGGCGGGATTGTTGAAGTTAGCCGGTCCCGCTCCTTTAATGATGACTTCAGGAAGTCGATCTTCAGGAAGCCCGGCAGCGATGCCAACACCGCGGGCGATCTCTTTGATTCGATGGTTAACGAGCTCAAGGACTTCCTTTTTAAATGTTCTCACAGTCAGCTTTAGCGTAACCATGTCGGGGATAATGTTACCTACAGTTCCCCCTTTAATTGTACCGACAGTTACGACAGCAGATTCAGTAGGTTTAACATTTCGGCTCACAATGGTTTGAAGTTCCATCACCAGCATGCTTGTAACGACTATCGGGTCAATCGACATGTGTGGCGAAGCACCATGGGAACCAACACCATATACATTGATATCTACTGATTGTGAACTAGCCATCACGAATCCTTTACCTATGCCCACCTTGCCTGCTGGAATTGTCGGGCTGGAGTGAAGCCCGATACCATAATTAGGTACGCCAAACTTTTCGTACAAACCCGCTTCAAGCATCAGTTGCGCGCCTGCGCCAATTTCTTCAGCAGGTTGTCCAATAAGTAATAGCGTTCCTTTCCATTTGTCTTTCATGGCTACCATAGCGCGAGCAGTACCAAGCCACGTTGTCATATGGATGTCGTGTCCACAAGCATGCATAGTTCCCACTTGCTCACCATTTAGCTCAGTTTTTTGTTGGCTTTGATAAGGCAGCTCTGTTTTTTCATAAATAGGCAACGCATCCATATCGGTGCGATAAAGAATAGTTGGACCATTTCCGTTTTTGAAAACTCCAACTACACCATAGCCACCAAAATTTTCAGTTACAGTGAAACCAGCCTTCCTAAGTTCAGTGGCAAGTGCTTTGGCAGTTTCTTTCTCTTGCAGTGAGATTTCAGGGTTCAAATGCCTGGTCTTGTAAAAATCGACCAGAAAGGGTAAGTCATTTTTGATAAGTTTTTTATCGGTCAGTTGTGGGCCGACTAAAAATGACATGGTCGCAAAAGAGATGATCAGGATAATGGTTGTTCTCACAATTGGCTCGATTTTAAAGTCTACGTCTACTAATGTAATCAAAAGGCATAAACCTAAAGATGATAAAATATCTGGGTGGCTTAATTCCTAACTAAATATTTCTTTGGATGCATTTCGTCATATTCAGAAGCTTGCTGGAAAAGAAATGCAGCTTCCACCAGTGGCTTTTCATCATACAGGTTGCCCAGAAGGGTAATAGATGTTGGATGTCCCAAAGAGTCTATCCCTGTTGGGATAGAGATGGCTGGATTTCCCGTCAGGTTGGTAATGAGAGACTGCCGTGATCCGAAAGTCGGTGATATGATCAGGTCGTAGTCTTTGGTAATGGAATAAAATTCTTCAATAAGTTTTGTTCTAAACCGATTGGCCTGCAGGTACTCAACTGCAGATATAAATCGCGACTGTCGTAGTGAGTTGGCTCTTGAACTTTTGCCTTGCTCCACCATTTTCCGATCACCATGATTTCGCACCAGCTCGTCAAAAAAGGCGCCAGCTTCTGCCCTCAGTATGATGTCGAAGGCATCATAAGGTAGTTCCTTTGGAATAGATAGTTCTTCCATACTTGCGCCTAGTTGTCGAAATAATGATAGCGCGGTCTTGTTGTTGGAACCAACCTTGGTGGTGTCGTTGTCAAACAATTCTTTGAAGTAACCGATTTTGTATCCGGTCAAATCACCTGGTGGATCAAAGCCATATTCGTAGTCAATAGTTGATCGGTCATTATCTGAACCCGTTTTCCCTTTAATGATGCTGAATACAATAGCGCAATCCTGTGCAGAGCGGCATATCGGACCAGCTTTGTCCATTGACCAACTAAGGCTCATGCCACCCGCGCGGCTTACTGCTCCGAAGGTGGGTCGTAGCCCGGTCACTCCACATCTTGTAGAAGGGGAAATAATTGAGCCTAACGTTTCGGTTCCGATCGAAAATGCAACTAGTCCGGCTGAAGTAGCTGATCCTGACCCTGCGGAAGAACCACTGGCCCCCTGCTTTAGGTCCCATGGGTTTTTGGTTTTTCCCCCGAACCATACGTCACCTCTTGCTAATGCACCGGAGGTCAGTTTGGCGATCAGCACTGCACCTGCATCTTCGAGCTTGCTTACGATGACAGCCTTCTCATTTAACTGTTGATCTTTATATGGTGCTGCGCCCCAAGTGGTTTTGTATCCGGGCACCGAAAAAAGATCTTTGATGCCATAAGGAATTCCATGCACCAAACTTCTGTAATGACCTGCTTTTATTTCCTGATCCGCCTTTTCCGCTTGAGCCAGGGCAAGGTCTTCCGTAATGGTAATAACGGCCTTCAATGAGTCGTCAAACTGGCGAATACGTTCCAGGTAAATCTTTGTTAATTCAGTTGATGTGATTTGTCCGCTGCGCAATAGAGCTGCCAACTCGGGGATGGTCATGAATGCTACAGCATCGTCATGCTCTGGTCGCACTACATTTGAGGGTAGTTTCCAATTGGTTTGTTCGGACCTGACTTTTCGTTCGAAACCGTGAGGTCGTGGATCAAAATACAAGGCAGGTGTTGTTTCATAGTGAAGTTGAAATTTCCGCATGCTGTCATATCCGGCACGATTTTCTTCTATATAAGTCAGCATGGTGTCAATTTCCGCATCATTGAATTCAATACCAATCAGTTTTTCCGAGCCTCTTACATCATCAACGGAAATACCCTCTTTTTTGGGCTTACATGCGTTGATTGTCAACATTGAAATCATACACACTACCGCCAGTAACGTGATTGGTTGTTTCATTTTAGAAATGTTTTGGATGGAGTTTGGGAGGAATTTAGACTAC
>DAORAG010000400.1:0-3171 GCA_035344095.1 Cyclobacteriaceae bacterium
GAAACAGGTTTACTTATCCACTTAAGACGGTGTCAAATTTTCCGGGGCCACCTCTTAATGAAGCAGATTTGAATGACCTAAGAGAAATCCTCTTTGATACCATTGAGGAACATAGTGATTATCTCTCGCTTTAGGCATAAAGGGATTTTCTTTACTTAGAAAATCTTTTTATATTCACTTATTTCCGCTTTGGGTCGCTTCCGGCCCAAAGCGGCCGTTAACCTTCACTTCGGAAACCCAACCCTCGTCAACAAATACTGATATTTGAGCCCTCCATCTACCACAAAGGCTCTTTCCGACTTAGCGGTACGTCCAGATCTCGATTGATGTAGATTTCCAAGAATCCGGGGAGCCCGCCCGCCTTAACCATTTCCTTGAACGGTTGATGATATCGCGGATCATTGCTCTCCGTTAGAATGACAATACGCCAGGTATTCAAAGGGGCATCTTCAGTCCCCGCGACGCCGTGCTCCACATGAAACAAGGGCTGATATCCGTTGGTGCGGATGGTCTCACCAGTCTCAGTTTTCAGTTCGTTCCGCCCAAGAAAGATTACCCTCTGCTCTTTGTGGTTAATGAAAACTTCTTCGAATACTGGTCCGGTCGTATCTTCAATGATCCAAGCTTTGGCATCTATTTCCCTAACGAAATGCTCGGTGCCATCGTTGTAAGAGTCACGACCCCACGAATGGTCGCGAGAGACAACATAAGGGATGTACTTAGCTGGATTCCACGCCTTCTTAATCTCCATGTCCCAGAGCATACTGCGCGTCATGTGGACAGGCTTGCCAACCTCATAACATTCACTCACCACCTTGTTGACATCAACTGCCGGTAACTCAAACCGCGTGTTTCGCTGGTTTTCCCATTCGCTTTCGAATTCCTCGTTCGCCCTAGCGAACGAATGCCTGGTATTTCGTATAGTGTTCATTGGCCCTCTCCTACTGATCAATGTTTTCACAGCACCACGTTCAATTCAGGCGGTGCCGGGGAGTATCAATAGACATAAGTCATAACATGAAAAATGAAAATGCGAGCTCATGAAGTTTACGGTTAATCAGCATAGGTCAATCAGTCATTCGATTCGCTGTTTTCACAAATTCATCAATAGTTGCCTTTAACGTCCCAGCCTGATGCTCATCTTTCAGTTGTCCATTTTCGTCAAACGCCTGAAAACCAGAGCCAACGGCAACTTGTGAAGGCACAACAGTCACACCAATATTGCCAAGCATCATCCGCAAGGGTACAAGTCCGCGTAATCCGCCTAATCTACCTGGGGAGACGGCACCTAAGGCTCCAATTTTACCGTGGAAAGCAATCAGAGACGCTTCCTTTTCTTCATGTGGGCGTGAGATCCAGTCCAATGTGTTCTTCAAAAGTGGGGGCATGGAACTATTATATTCTGGTGAGGCAATGAAGAAACCATCGTGTTTTACAAAAAGCCGTTTGAGTTTTTTGGCGTTTTCCGGAATACCGTCTTGTGCTTCAACGTCACCATCATATAGCGGCATTTCAAAGTCTTTCAAATCTATGTGTGTAACTTCTGCGCCAGCATCCCGTGCCATATCGGCGGCTAGCTTTGCGAGTTTCTTGTTCATGGACTCTTTACGCGCACTTCCTGCAAAAAACAGTAATTTAGCCATCATTCTGTCCTCAATATTGCGAATAAAAATTACGGCCAATTGAATTCTTTTCAAAGACCTCCACTTCCAGATCGCCGTGTAGTTCTTGAGCCTTATCCATCATCAACTTGCCAATTTTCTTCCTTTGATGTTCTGGCTGAAGAAATATTGCACCAATCTCATTACCCATTAACGCTATGAACCCAGCAATTTGATTATCAACTTCCGCGCCCCACGTATCGGCGTTGGGTAAATATAATTCTGGAATATCCTCCCTTACTTGTGCCTGAAACTTTTCTGGTAGTAAAGGGTGTGCGATCTTTGATGCATTTTCCCAAGCGGACGTAACATCTTTTAAGTCAGCATCTTCATACCTAAGAATTATTCGTTCTATTACAATTTCTCCTGAATACAAAATAAATGTAGTATCTACCAGCATTCAACCTATATTGTCCGCTTCGGGTCGAATAGCGAACACCTCCCACCTCGATCATAATTGTTATCCACTCAATAAGGAGGGCTATAATTATGATTCCTTTACCTCAAACAGTACCAGCGACAACGCCTTGGAATAAAGGCCAACTCATTGGGCAAAAACCGCCCTTAAAACTCCGTGAGATCTGGGCTATCCGAATCAGACTGCAGCTAAAGAAAGATACCAGAGAGTTGGCCATGTTTAACCTTGCTATAGACAGTAAATTACCGAGTTGTGATCTCGTTCATCTCAGGGTAAAAGATGTCTATCATGGCAATGGCATTGCTCCGAGAGCCATGGTTTTGCAGCAGAAAACCCAACAGCCTGTTCAATTCGAAATCACTGAACAAACCAAATATGCCCTAACCAACTGGATTCGCCACCATAATTTCCGTCCAGACGACTATCTTTTTCCGAGTCGCATCAATCGTTCCAATCATATTTCAACCCGACAGTATGCCCGAATCGTTCACAAGTGGGTCGAGATGATTGGCCTTGATCCATTACTCTATGGCACGCATTCATTGAGAAGAACGAAAGCCACGCTCATCTACCGGAGAACAAAAAATCTTCGAGCCGTTCAACTTCTGTTAGGACACACCAAATTAGAAAGCACGGTTCGGTATCTGGGGATCGAAGTGGACGATGCGTTAGAAATGGCGGAACAGACTGAGGTTTGAGTCAAGGGTCGGCTGGCGGCCTTGACAACAAGGTCGCTATCCTGTCATTAGCGGACACCTCCACCACCATACGCTTGATTGAAAACGAGCTTTCTACCACAGTCGCGATTTGCTCGGTAGATTGTGATGTCAGGATTAATATCGCCAGCCTTACCAACGATGTCGTCGATGTCGGACCTCCCCATCTCGAGCCCGAGATACAATTCGGTGATTTCTTCAGGATAGTATGGATCAGTATTCCAGGGCGGTTGGTCTTTTCCGATCGGGATAGCTAGGCGATATTCGCCTTCGTGCTGCCAAGCCAACGTTTTGGTGTAAATAATCCGCTCGACGATCTCCTTGATTCTGGCTTTATGGTCCCCGAATAAAGCACCAGCCAAAAATTCAAGTGTAT
>DAORAG010000401.1:0-3161 GCA_035344095.1 Cyclobacteriaceae bacterium
TTTTGGTGGAAACAAAATCGAGGGTGAAATCGTGATGAAAGCGAGTAAAGCTCATGGTACTATTAAGGCCCCATTTGAATTCGACCGCACTGAGGAAATCAGTCATGGCCGAAATGATGTGGTTGTAGAAAAAACGGTAGTCAAAGGTAACGCCAACGTCAAGATAGCCGTTGGGACGGGGTCTGGAGAAGCCTCAATAAAAGAATAAAATAAATAGAATCTCAAAAGCAGGAGAGGCTGATTTTCTGAGCGTGAGCGAAGAATCTCCTTCTATCCGAGCCTCAGGAGGAGATGTTTCGCTGCCGCTCAATATGGCGCATAGCTTTTGAAATTCTTTTTCAATTAGTATTTAATAAAATCATCAAAGCGCATTTCATCCGAAGTGTTCATCTTTGATGCGTTCGGACTGAGCTGATAGCTAAGCGCTAATGAAACCGCAACAAAAGTCACCACATAAAACGTGTGGTAGAGCAGAGGATTGAATTCAAAAAAGCCCAGGTAGCTTGCCATATTATAGCTGAATGCTCCAACACCTGCCAGTATGCCAAGCACACCAAATCTTGCCCCATATCGCTCGTAGATAATTGCCCTCACCGTTACAACAATCACGTATAGAATCACGAGTCCAGCGGCACCGAGATAGATGTTTAGAAATTTAGTATAGAGTGCAGCTGGCGTAGCCATCACAAAAAATATGAAAAGGTAGATAGGATAGGTGAGTATCCTGTTGATGATTGAATGTGTGTCGAATGGATATAATCTTGAAATAAAGAGAACTGCAAGTGATGCCTCCAACAGCAACGTCAGGTATTCGATTTTAACCGCCAGTTCCCAATCGAGGTTGGGTAGCCATTGAATGGCAAGATACAACTCGGAGAAAACCGACCGCAAACTCCAAACAAGACACATCAAAGCAAAGTAGAGTACGCCCTTTTCTTTTTTGAAAAAAGCGTAAACGGAAAGGAACACTATGCCTAATACCACCAGGATTCCGAATAACCCAAGGTTGACCAACTCGGCAAGCTTTCTCTTTGCCGTCAGCTCATTTGAAGTTCCCAAAACCAGGGAGACTTTGGTTCCGCCCAGGGCATGATTGAAATTTGCCACTTGCAAGATCAGGTTAATCGTTTCTGGATTTCCTGGGATGTCGACCAACTTCGGTAGCCATTGGGGTCTGTTGCTCGATCTGTTGGTTCCAACCTTTCCGTTTTCTGCTAACAGTTCTCCATTGCAATACAACTTATACGCAGAATACATCTGCGGAAGCTCAAGCGCTAAATTTTCAGTGGCCTCACCAAGTAGAATCGTCATCTCGTACGTAGCTACACCCTGACCATTTTGCCATATTTCAGGAAAGTCCGTATAGGCAAAGCCAGCCTTCGGGTCCCTTGGGCTAACGAGCTCATCGTAGTAGACAATCCATTTGCCATCCAATGGAATAGACCCATTGGACTTGAGGTCATAACTTCTGGCATCCAACACGCCTCCATTTACCTTTGGCTTTTCCGGGCCGGCAGCATATCCCACCAATGAGACGAAGAGGAACACTATCCCCATCAACCTTGAACTCATACCTTTAAAAATCAAATGGAATAAAAAGATGGCGAAAATACACCGTGTGGTTGGAACAGCCAATGCGGGGCGTATTCAGATGGTACCACCCCCGTTGGTTTCTTTAGATTCAAAACTGCCCCTCTGGACACAGAATCGGTCATTTTCCTGGATTTCATATACCATTGATAACGCCAGTGCAACCGTGGTAACCTGACATTACCTGGCTGATTTGATCTGTTGTAGCGCCTCCCCAGTGGAGTGAACGGGGAGCTTGCAGGTTTTATTGTAACAGACGTAAATCGTGAAGTCGTGACCAGGTGGATTGGTCTTTTCACTCAGCAAGGGGAGTTCACTGGTGGTACTGGTACCCATAAAAAGGCCAAATGGAATGTAAGCTTGCTGCATCTGCATGGCCACACTTACGGGCGCTTTGCCCACCACAACCACTTCTGCCATCGCGGATACCATCTCGCTGTAGAGGATAGCCCAGTTCGACATATAGGACGGTTCACCTTCGATCAGGTGACTCACCTTGCTTATCATTTCTGTCGATTGTTTTCGCAAAGCTTCACTGTCCATAATTATTCCCAGATGAAAGAGATTAGTGGCCATGACCCCATTGGATGAAGGAATCACGTTGTCAAACAATTCCTTTTTTCTGGCGATAAGCTGCTCGGCATCTTGTGAGCTAAAATGAAAGTAGCCTTCTTCGGCATCAAAGAATTTTTGTTGAACAAATTCTGTCCACTTCACCGCCTTGTGAAGCCATTCCTCATGGAAGGTAGTTTGATATAATGATACATAAGCTTGAATGAGAAAGGCGTAATCCTCCAGAAAGCCTTCTACATCCGATCGCCTTCCCTTGAAAGAGCGATACACTTTGTCATCCAGGAGGTGGGTTTCGATAAAGTCAATATTTCGCAATGCCATCGTCAGTAGCTCCTCGTCTTGCAGAGCCGTGTAGGAATCACACAGGCCCTTAATCATCATGGCATTCCATCCCGTCAGCACTTTGTCATCCAATCCAGGTCTCGGTCTGTTGCTTCTTGCCTTAAGTAAATCTGATTTCAATCGCGCCAAGGTCAGGCGCAGTTCCTCATCCGATAACCCAACCTCCTTGGCAAACTCTTGGTCTGATTTGTTAATAAACAATATATTGTTGCCATGCTCCCAATTGCCACTGTCTGCTATTGAATAATAGGTGGTCACCCAATTCGGATAATCTTTCGCAACGCTGTCCCACTGCGGTTTGGTCCAAACGTAAAACTTGCCTTCCTCGCCTTCACTGTCCGCATCCAGGGCAGAGTAGAACCCTCCTTTATCGCTGGTCATTTCGCGCTTGAGCCATTCTTTGGTTTCCTCTATTATCCTTTTATAAAATTCATCTTTAGTGATAGTGTAAGCCTCCGCGTAGAGTGACAACAGTTGGGCGTTGTCATACAACATTTTTTCAAAGTGAGGTGCAAACCATCTGCCATCCACTGAGTACCGGGCAAATCCTCCACCTACCTGATCATAAAGCCCGCCCATTGCCATTTTCTTCAGCGTATGTTCCACCATGGCCAGTGCCTCCTTGTTATCTGTGCGGGCATAGTGTCGAAGTAAAA
>DAORAG010000402.1:0-3158 GCA_035344095.1 Cyclobacteriaceae bacterium
CTGTTTGGCTCTATACTTTTTTTCAGACGAATCATCACCAACCTGCTTGGCTTAGGTAGTGAAAATACTTTTCAAAAGTTCTTCTTTAAAAGCCCACTTAAATCTTTCGGCTGGGGTCTGGTGACTACCGCTGCGATCCGTTCAAGTACCATCACGACCTCGCTGGTTGTCCCGCTGGTGGCTCACAAAGTAGTGAAGTTAAAAGAAGCCGCACCATTTATTCTGGGAGCAAATATTGGAACAACAATAACTGCATTCATAGCGTCAGCTTTTAACTCAAACAGTGCTATAAGCATAGCAATCGCGCATTTACTTTTCAACCTGATAGGGGTTCTTATATTCCTGGTTATCCCCTTCTTTAAAACAATACCGCTAAAACTCGCTACACGTTTTGGTCAACTAACACGTAAGTACAGGTTAGTGGGATTCCTCTACATCCTTGTCATCTTCTTCTTTCTCCCATTTTCATTGATCTATATCCATCGCGATCAATCCAATTATCAGGAGGCTGTGTATCAAAAGACGAGTCTTGAGTCAGGTAAGCGAGAGTGGCATTCTGTAATCATACAGGAGGCAAGACGGATGACTGAATATACATGGATTATCTATGGTGACACTACACGTAAATCGGAGCCCATCAAGATCCAATCAGTATTGAAAAGAAAAAACGTAATGCTGATTGAGAATGAGCTTTTCGAATTCAATCGAATTGGCTATTGTCGATCCAATGAACTAAACGGCAGGCCATACCAGCTTTGTATTGAAGATATTTTGCCATCATTTGAAGCCGGAGGTCAACGTTACGATTCGGTATTCGTCTTTTCGAAATCACCAGTTTTATATAAGCAAAAGGACTCAACCACGGTTCGGGTGTTTGTATGTAAGGAGAAAAGCCTTCTGTTGAAAAGAGAACGGCTGAACAAAAACGGGGTGCTTTTTGAAACGGAACAATTGACCAGCCTGATAAGCAAATAGTTCCATAGCCTCCTCCCAGATTGCATATCTAAATTAGTATATTGCTATCCAGATTATGGATAGTGTTAAGGACACCATTTTACGGTTTTTAAAGTTGGATAGCCTGGTAGACAACCTATCCGGTTATGTAGAAACCCGCGTAAAGCTCCTCAAGCTTGAGATCAAAGAGGACATTGCCAAGGTCCTGTCCAAAGGATTGGTTCACCTGGCAATTATCGTATTTGCCTTTTTGTTTTTGATCTTTATTAGCATTGGTTTCGCGCATTATTTAAACGCAGTGTTAGAAAGCGACTTTCAAGGATTCTTTATAGTAGCCGGCATCTATTTTGTGTTATTTATTTTGTTCCTGTTGTTCAGAAAGAGTTTTGACAAGCGCTTTGAGCAATACTTCTCGGACCTGATAAATCAGAAAGAAGATTAAGTTATGGAACTAATGGAAACATCGAACCCGGAGAAGAGAAGACTTCTTCAGACCTCTGAGCGTCACCGGCAAGAAATAGAGAATGAAGTAAAATCCATTTCAAAAAGCGCAGAAAAAGCGTTGACTAATGCACTCTTCATTGGTGGGGCCCTTGCGCTAACCTATTTGGTGGTGTCGCAGGTTACGGGGTCAAAAGCGCGCAAGAAGAAAAAAAAGCAAAGTGAAGCAGAAGATCAAGAGGCTGAACATCAGGAGGCGGCTCCTTCATTTTTGTCTCACGTAGGTGAAATTATCGTAACTCAGGCAACGATGACGTTACTTGAACTTGCCAAGGATCGACTGAGCGACTATCTCCAAAAAAGACAATCTACGGATGACAATTCTTGATTCTCTTGCTGTAAAAAGCAACGCGGGTAAAAAGTCGGTTGCCGTCCTTATCGATCCGGACAAGATCGAGGATACCAGTAAGCTTACACCACTCATTAACCTCGCTAACGAGAACTGCGTTGACTATTTTTTAGTTGGGGGCAGCCTGATCACCTCTACGAATCTTTCAGATGTCGTTTCAACTATTAAGGAGTCAGTTACTATTCCCGTGGTGATTTTCCCCGGAAGCTCAATGCAAATTGATCCGGGTGCTGATGCGATTTTGTTTTTGTCACTGATATCGGGACGAAACCCTGACCTTCTTATTGGCCAGCATGTAGTGGCCGCTCCGATATTAAAAAACACAAATCTGGAAGTAATACCAACGGGCTATGTGCTGATCAACTCAGGTCGTACTACTTCTGTCGCTTACATCAGCAATACTACACCTATCCCAGATGACAAATATTCACTGGCGGCATGCACTGCAATGGCAGGAGAAATGCTGGGGCTTAAAATGATGTACCTGGATGCTGGCAGCGGTGCGGAGAAAGAGATCAATGCAAGAATGATCTCTACGGTTCGCAAGTCAATCAAAACACCACTTGTTGTCGGTGGTGGAATTGACTCAGCCCGAAAAGCCATAACAGCCTTGGAGGCTGGGGCTGATATGATTGTGATCGGTAATGCATTGGAAAAAAATCCAAATCTACTGATCGAAATCTCTGACAAGGTCTACGACTGGAACCAGTCAGTAGAAGCAAGCAAATAGTTATCGGAGCAATTCACGAGAAATCACCATTCTCTGAATTTCAGAGGTGCCTTCATAAATCTGCGTGATCTTCGCATCACGCATTAATCGTTCAACGTGAAATTCCTTTACGTAGCCATAACCACCGTGAATCTGCACGGCTTCGGTAGTTACCTCTTGTGCTATTTGAGAAGCGAATAGCTTAGCCATGGCAGCAGCCTTCACAAAATTTTGCTTTTTATCTTTCAATGAAGCCGCTTGCCAAATCAGAAGTCTTGCTGCATCAATTTTTGTGGCCATATCCGCCAATTTAAATTGTATGGCTTGATGTTCTGATAGTAGTTTATTGAACGCCTTTCTTTCTTTTGAATATTTAAGTGCCAACTCATAGGCACCTGAGGCAATACCCAAAGCTTGTGATGCAATTCCGATACGCCCACCGTTGAGCGTAGTCATGGCAAATGTGAACCCAAACCCCTCTTCTCCAATGCGGTTGGCTTTGGGAATCTTAACATCTGAAAACATGAGAGAATGAGTATCAGAACCTCGGATTCCCATCTTATCCTCCTTCTTTCCGACAACAAACCCATCCATTCCTTTTTCAACAATCAGCGCATTGATGCCTTTGTGTTTTTTAGCCGCATC
>DAORAG010000403.1:0-3146 GCA_035344095.1 Cyclobacteriaceae bacterium
GGAAACTCAGAAAAATTGAGCTCGAAAACATTAGGATCAGCTGGCAGATCATCGGGAAGCTCCGGCTTCGCACGATCCACAGCATCCTTCACTTTCGTCAATGCATCCTCCACCTGGGTATCCGTATTGAACTCAACGATAATAGTTGAGTAGTCCTGAACAGAAGTCGATTTGATGTTGTCAACCTCTGAAATGGTGTTCAACTCTTTTTCTATCTCCCGAGTCACCAGGTTCTCCATATCAATTGGAGAGTTACCAGGGTAAGGTGTACCGATGTATACCACCGGCTGCTTAATTTCAGGATAACTGTCTTTGGGCAAACTCACGTACGTCAGAATTCCCATCACGGCAATAAGGAAAGCCAGGAACCCAACTGTTGTGCGATTCTCAATCGCCAGCGTGGTTAGCTTAAATTCCTTATCGACCTTTAGTTCTTTCTTGCTATTGTTATCACTCATATTCTTGTTGGTATGAGATTGTCAAATTATTTCTTCGCCACTTTCTCCACAGCATCGCCTTCTGTAGCCACGCTCACAGCCACACCCTCGGTGAGGTCGCGGAATCCTTTATCCACAATTTGTTCGCTGCCCTTCAGTCCTTCGATAATTTCGGTTTCTGTTTCGGATGTGATGCCCGCTTTCACGTGTACTTTTCTGGCTATGGTTCCGCTCTCTCTCTGCTCCACGATGTAGATATATTGTCCATCTTCATCCTTTTGAATCAGGCGAGTGGGCACAGCCAAAGCCTCTTGGTTCACGTAGTCACGAAGTTGCAACACCACCACTTGATTCGGTTTCACGATGAAATCCACTTTAGGCAGCATGACCTCCACTTCAAAAGTTCTGTTCTCTGTATTGATCACTTGTCCTACTGAAGACACAACGGAGGTAAGCTTCTTGTTCATCAAAGGGAACAGGATGTCTACTTTGTCACCGGCATTGAATCTGCCGATAAATCTTTCAGACACATCAGCTCTCAGATACATCTCTTCGGTGCTCACAACTCTCACCAGCGGCACGCCCGGGGCAGCCATCTCTCCTACCCTCGCAGGCAGTTGGTCCACGGTACCTGAAAAAGGAGCTCTGATAATTGCGAGGTTCAGCTGTGCATTAGCAGTCGCGAGTTTGTTCTCGAGTGACTCCTTGTTGTTCTTTGCTTGTAAGTACTGAACTTCAGTGCCTATTTTTTGTTCCCACAGCTTTGCTTGCTTTTCATAAACAGTGGTTGCCAACTCAAGCGAAGTTTTCAGTTCAGAGATGGTCTTGCGAATTACATCTGCATCCAATTCAACAAGAACCTGTCCAGCAGTCACACGTTGCCCCTCTCTCACAGGAGTTCTTTTGATCTCCCCCGCAGTCTGAGCGCTCAGCATCACGTTCCTTCTGGATTCCACTGCACCCCGCACTTCCACTTTGTGTTCGAATGGCTGGTGTTTTGCTACGAAAGTAGACACAAGAATTGCCTTGTTGTTCTCCTTGGCAAATTCAGGATCGATTTCGCTCAGCTCATTTTCCAGGTTGACAATTTTCATTTTCAATTCCTGGAAATCAGCACGGGCTTTGTCCAGCTCCGCTTTCTTCTTTTCTACGCTTTTCTCTTCTTTCGACTCACCGCATGCGGCTGCAATCAAAAGAATAATTGGAAATATGTATTTAGTCTTCATGGATGGGGTGTATTTCAATTGTTATTCAATAATTTTCCGAACGCCTTGTCCAGATCTGTTTTGGCTATCGCAGCATCAAACAAGGCATTGTAGTAGTTGATTTGAGATTCTCTCAATGATGCTTCCGCATCAACCACCTCAAGGTTTGAACCTACGCCTTGCTCGTATTTGATTTTGGTTACCCGGGCGATATTTTCGGCCAACTTCATATTGCGTGTCTGCGCTTCAAGTGCCTCTTCGCTATTTTGATAAGCGATGGTTGCACGTTTAATCTCGATGTCAATACCGCGCTCGAGAGAAGTAAACCCATTTTCGATCTTCTGAAGAGTCAACTTCTCTTGTTGCACTTTATAAGACCTTTGTAAGCCTGAGAATATCGGGATGTTCATTGTTACTCCAAACGAACTGAACGAGTACCACTTATCCGGTCCTACAAACCCATCATCAGTGACATTAGAATTCGTCTTAAACAAACCACTGATCGAAGGTGATTGTGTCGTGTAACCTAGGTTAGCGTTGGCTGACAACGAAGGAAGTCCAGCAGCGTAAGTATTTTTCAGATTAAGACTCTGCAATTTTCTATTCGTCTCCAAAACCTGATAGTCAGGTCGGTTCTTATAGTCCCAGTCAGCGAGATAACCATTTAGATCAGCCTGAATGGTTTCATTTGTCAACTCTCCCACTACTTCAAGTGGTGAATCATAGGGGTAGTTCATCTGAAACTTCAGTAATTCAACGCTCAACTCCTGGAGTTTCTCAAATTTGGATTTCTCCGTAATCAGGTTGTTGAGGTTTACTTCAATCCGATCCACATCAATGCTTTCAGCAAAGCCATTTTCAAACATTGCCCGAGTGGTTTTGAATAGAGAATCTACTCGCTGGATATTACTATCAAAGAGTTTCATTTGCTCTCTATTGACCAAAACAGAGTAATAGGCCTTTGTGACTTGTTCAACAATTTTCTCGCGAGTCTGACCAGAAGTTTTGATCGATAAGTCCTTATAAGCATTGGCTGCTTGCAGGCCCACCAAATAACTTCCGTTAAATAAAATCTGGTTTACTGATACCGATGCATTGCCACTGCTTTTCAATTGAAAAAAGTTCTGCGCAGCTATAACATCACCAGCCTGAATTCCATTAACTCCACTGAAATCAAAGAAACCACCATTGGGATCGTAGGTTGTAAAAAACCTGGGCAACTTCTGGTTATGGATAACAGATACCGTACCTGACACCTGAGGTAAACCAATGCCCACAGTCTCTCTCACTTTCGCTTGCGCTATCCTCTCGTCAAGCACAGCATTCTTCACATCCACTGCGTTGTCAAGAGCATACTTAATGCACTGATCCAGAGTGAATGACTGAGAACTCTCGGTTTGTCCAAAAGTTTGGGCTACAGTCCCAAGTAGTAAAAGAAGTGTAAAAAGACGACTCATAAAGTATGTTGTTCCTGGTTAATGACTTTTTGTTTGTACTTCTCATA
>DAORAG010000404.1:0-3141 GCA_035344095.1 Cyclobacteriaceae bacterium
CCGTACGCTGGCGAAATCTCCACCGTTACCACTTTCTCTAAACTTCTTGAGTGATCGATCATCTCTACGGGGAAGAGTGGCAGCTTTCCCAGATCAGTCAGCACTCTTCCCACTGGACCTACGCTCTGCTCGGGAAACTCACGGTCAATTTCAGGTAACGTGACAGCAAATGAAACGATGGCCGACATGTCTTGCTCAGAAAGTAATGTGTACTCATGTGAAGGCATAAATAACAAGGGCTTCCCATCTCTGCGTATACCATGTTTCAAAGCCAGCACCCAGTCGCTGATATCGTGATCTGAAGGCAGCCCACCTTTTCCTTTGGTCAGGTTCTTACCAACAAGAAATCCCAACGGTGCATCGTCAATGAATACTTTGCCGCCAAGGTCTTCACCGTGGCAGTCACGACATCCCTTGGCCGTCATTAGCCTGTCTCCGTAGGCAAGTTGTGCACTGTCCGTAGTGATCGGCAGAGACTGGGCCTTCACGGCATATGTCCGGTTCATTCTTTGTTCCGTAGTATAATAGGCCTTGGCCACCAAACCGGAAATCAGCAGCACGGCAAGGGCCACCAATGCCCCAAAGCCTAGAAGTAGTTTCTTGATCATTGTCTGTTTAAATCTTGATTCTGGTGCAGAAAACGGTAGAACCTTATACCAAGACCTACGTTAAACGGAGGGTTATTTACCCCAAGCGGAGTTATGCAGGCAGCGCCTACTATTGGAATGGACGAGTTCGTTCATTACACAACGAGAAACACCGAAGCCAATGGATTCCAGGAAGTGGAAAGGATGCACCCGGACTTTGGCAGCTGGAAAGAGAAGTTTTTAGACCTCGGGCATATCCGCGTATATGAGCACAGGGTAGAGTTGGAGCGAGAAGTGAATGTGTTGTTTGACGATGGCACTGTAGATAAATACGTCCATCATTGCATGTCGGTGGAAGGTAATATTGCCGCCAACTTCCTCGACTACAATATTTCAGCTGCACTGTCTCCTAAATCATTCCATAACATATTTCTTCCAGGTGAGGAGTATTACCTCAGCCTCGGAAAGCAGTTTGTCAACGTTCATATTGAGGTGGAGAGGAGTTATTACCTTGGACTGCTGGACGATAATGAATGCTGGTCAGCAGAACTTAAAGAGAGAATATTAAATAACCTGGTGTATTACCCTGGAGAATTCAAGCTCTCTTTGCCGATGCTGCAAACGATTCACCAGATATTCAATAGCGCAATGAGTGGTTCATTGAAACGATTGTTGATTGAGGCAAAAGTGCATGAACTTCTGGCGTTACAGCTCCATAGTTCAATCGCCAGCATCAACTCAGGTGTAAAGCAAAATAGCAACAGAGAATTGTTTCATGCAATCAAGGAGTATTTGGACAAAACATTCCTGCATGAGCATTCTCTAAAAAGTATTTCACGCCACTTCGGTATCAATGAATTCAGTTTGAAGAAAGGATTCAGGGAGCTAACGGGCACGTCAGTTTTTGATTATCTGCTAAATAAAAGACTGGAGTACAGCCTCCAGCTATTGCAGAATACTGACCAATCAATAACCTCGATAGGAACCACAGTTGGATACAAGTATCCCAATCACTTTTCCTCAGCGTTCAAGAAGAAGTTCGGCTACAACCCGGTAAATCTGCGAAAGTGAGTCTGGCGTCTCGCGAGACCAAATCAATAACTTAAGTCTGCTATCTTCGCGCCTTGAAATTCATGGAATGAAAGGAGTGATATTTGATCTTGATGGCACGATGGTGGACAATATGCTTGTTCATCATCAGGCTTGGCAGAGATTATTAAGGAGCCTCGGACTTGAGCTCACTTTGCAGCAGGTTAAAGAGCAGATTCATGGTGTCAATGATGAAATCTTTCTTCGTCTATTTGGCGATCGCTATACAGCCGAAGAGAGGAGAGTGCTGGCGGATAGGAAAGAAGCCGAATACCGCGAGATATTCAAACCTCAACTTTCACTTATTAACGGGTTACCCGCATTTCTCGACAACCTACAACAAAGCGGGATGCTGATGGGTATTGGCTCAGCCGCACCAAGAGAAAATGTGGACTTTGTGTTAGATAATCTTGGGATCCGTCACTACTTCAAAACAGTGCTCCATGCGGGTGATGTTAACCGCGGAAAACCTGATCCTGAGATTTATCATAAAGTAGCGCTTGGGTTGGGCGTAGAAGCCACGGAGTGCATCATCTTCGAAGATAGCCCCACGGGAGCAGAAGCAGCCTGGAGAGCTGGTAGTAAAGCAGTGATATTGACAACCACGCACGCTGAGCCAGAGTTTGCCCGATTTCCCAACATCATCAAATTTTTGAAAGATTACAGTAATACTAAAGAACTTATCACATCCTGGTGACTAGTCATTACTTACAATTATACAGTAGGTTATTAAAAATAAAACGCTATCAATTAGCAAGTTATAGAATATCAATTCAATTGATGATACGCCAACTATTTTCTAATTGCATTAGTAAATACTAAATATATTAGTATATCTTTGAGGTGTGATTCTAATAAGGAAAGCGCCATGAAGATTATCAAATCATCGTTTTTAGGAGCCCGTTGTGTAAGGGCTAATGATCCCAATATTCAATTATTTCAGATCCGAACTATCCTGAACATGCATAGGGATGCATTGGTTGATAGGATGCTGACCGACTTGCCCACTTACATCGAGTACAAGTTTCACTACCGGGCCTCACGTCCGGAACTTGCTGGAATATTTGACGGGCTTCTTCAGCTTAAGCAGCGAGACATTGATCTGGAGTTCTATGAACCCGTATTCAGATCGCTTAAGAGAAAAGACGAGCTCAAACTCCAAAATGAGTACTTTTTTCTGGAATTGGATGAGTTCATCAGAAGCAGGCTTAGCCGTCAGCTCAATTTTGCAGCGTAGCTAATGACATTCATCATTTTCAGTGGGTTACACCTGTCGTATCTTGGCGTCAACCAAAAGATATACCATGAAATCTGCTGCATCAAAATGGATGAGAATTCTGCTCGGAGCCGGTCTTGTTCTTTACGCTCTTAATCAATTCTTTCATTTTCTCCCTTCCGGATACGGCAAGATGCCCGAGGAAGCCCGGTATTTCATTGATGCGGTGTACATGTATCTGCCTTTCTT
>DAORAG010000405.1:0-3115 GCA_035344095.1 Cyclobacteriaceae bacterium
ATATTGAACCTCATGTTTTCGAAAAACAGGCGGTTGTCATCATCACCTGTTACTTTCATGTTCTGAATGTAGTCGTCAGTTGATGTTTCAAGCATGAATTGCTGATCGTTGCTGACGGCCAGTTCAAATATTCTGGTTTTGCCCAACACAAGAAAATATATTCCCTGGGCCAGCGGAGAGGGTCCGTTGAATTGAAAAGCTCCTGAGGCGTTGACCTTGGCGGTGTCCTTTACGTAGGTTTGCTCTCCATAATAATAGCCGAGATAGGCAGTGGTGTCCTTCAATCCTTTCACCTTAAAATCTAATTTGTAGCCTTGTTGTGCCAGGAGGGGTGATGTGAACAGGATACTGAAGAATACAATACTAAGTCTCATGAGGTCTCAAACTATTTGGTATTAGCAAATTTCAAAATTTAAGCCGCTTTATACAACGGCAATTAATGGGCCAAGGTATAAATTGGTGACCTGATTATGGATTTTTTAACAACTCAGAGGCCAAGTGTGGGCAAACCCAATTCATTAGGCTACTTTTGAGATCGTTTTTAGTCAATGTCTCTCGCTATCAGTCATCTCACAAAGATTTTCGGCACTCAACGGGCGGTTGATGACGTCTCATTTTCAATTCAACCAGGCGAGATTGTGGGGTTTCTTGGACCCAATGGAGCAGGAAAATCTACTACCATGAAGGTGGCCACTGGGTTCCTTCCACCTTCGGAGGGTGAAGTAAAGGTGGGTGGCTTCGATGTGGTTGAAGATCCTCTTGCCGTGAAAAAAATTATTGGCTACTTGCCGGAGCACAACCCCTTATACCTAGAGATGTATGTACGTGAGTATTTACATTTTGCAGGACGGCTCAGTGGGGTGAGCGGTAGTAAGCTCAAATCAAGAGCAGATGAGATGATTGAGTTATGCGGACTGACCACGGAACAAGGCAAAAAAATTGAATCGCTCTCAAAGGGGTACAGGCAGCGGGTTGGTCTGGCGCAAGCTCTCCTCCATGATCCGCAGATTTTGATACTGGATGAGCCCACCTCCGGACTTGATCCCAATCAGATATTAGAGATTCGAAAAGTGATAAAGGAAATCAGTCGAAACAAGACCGTACTTTTCTCTTCTCATATCATGCAGGAAGTGCAAGCACTTTGCGATAGGGTCGTAATCATAAATAAAGGAAAGATCGTGGCAGACGATTTACTGGCCCACCTCTTGAAGGCAGATCACACGTCAGCATTGATAGTGGAGTTTAGTGGAGAGGTTGAGTCAGAGAGAATGAAGCAGATTCCCGGAGTAGATGATGTTTTGGAATTAGGTACGTGCAGATACAAGGTGATACCGGTAAAAGGTATTGATGTGCGCAATGAGGTGTTTAAGTTTGCTGCTCAACAAAACATTTCACTTATGGAAATGAAGGTAGAGGAGGGGTCGATGGAGTCCATTTTCAGAGAACTAACGGAGAAGGGACAATGATTCAGGTGTTCGCGAAGGAGTTCAATAGCTTTCTCAATTCACTCATTGCCTATATTGTTATTGCTGTTTTCCTTGTTGGTATTGGTCTGCTGATTTGGGTATTTCCGGAAACCTCTGTTCTGGATTATGGATATGCTGATCTCGATACATTGTTTTCTCTCGGTCCCTATGTTTTTGTTTTCTTGATTCCCGCCATTACGATGAAGAGTTTCGCTGAGGAGCGGAAAATCGGAACCCTGGAACTTTTGCTGACGAAGCCGCTTACCGATTGGGATGTTGTCATAGGAAAGTTTTTAGCGAGTTTTTTATTGATGATCGTGGCGATATTGCCTACCATCGTTTATTATATTTCAATATTCCAGTTAGGTGAACCGGTTGGTAATATTGACACTCCGGGAGTTATCGGTTCCTATATTGGGTTGATTTTGTTGGGCGGTGTTTTTTGTGCTGTCGGAGTTTTCGCCAGCTCCGTCACGAACAATCAGATCGTATCCTTTGTGTTGGCGGCCTTTCTTTGCATCACATTTTATTCGGGATTTGATGCTTTGTCAACACTTGCCTCAACGGGAACATTGGCATTACGCATTAAGCAATTCGGCATATTGTATCACTACGAATCATTGAGTCGTGGATTGATTGATAGCAGAGACCTGATTTACTTTTTCTCCGTAGCGGGCATTTTGATCGTGGGAACCAAAACAGTTTTAAGCAGCAGGCAGTGGTGAGATGGAAGAGTAGAAAATTGGGGGATTTTTTGATGGTGGCCAATGCGCTGGCGTTGGCCTGGGTGGTGAACCTTGCCTCTCAATATTACTTTTTCAGACTTGACCTTACCGAAGAAAAGAGATACAGCATCAAGGCTCCAACACAAGATCTTTTAGAGTCGCTTGACGATGATGTGTTCATCGAAGTCTTTTTGGCAGGAGATCTGAATGCGGGATTCAAGCGACTGCAGAAAGCAATTGAAGAAACGCTCACCGAATTCCGGATCACATCCAATAACAAAGTTCATTTCTCTTTTACTGATCCTGCTTCGGCCATGGGGGAGAAGGCGCAGCGCGAGTTTATGAATGAACTTGTATCCAAAGGTGTGAATCCGACCAATGTGATCGATACGAAGGGAGGTCAACGTGTGGAGAAGCTTGTCTTTCCTGGAGTTGTGGTTTCTTATGGTGGATTTGAGAAGGGAGTTACGCTTCTCAAAGGAAACAGGGCGCTGACATCGGATCAGGTTTTGAACCAGTCAATAGAAGGGTTGGAGTATGAGTTGGCAAACACCATCAGTCAACTTACCACTTTGAATCGAAAACGAGTGGGTCTACTATTGGGCCATGGCGAGTTAGATGGTCTTGAAATTGCAAGTTTTAATAATGCACTTTTAGATCAATATGACGTTTTCAAAGTTGATATCACGAGGAAACAAGACATTGGTGACTATGATCTGATTGTGGTAAGCAAGCCAACGCAAGCTTTTTCTGAGATTGACAAACTAAAACTTGATCAGTTTGTAATGCGTGGAGGAAAGTTGCTGTTGCTACTGGATAAAATGGATGCCATCATGGACAGTGCTTCGAGGGAGGACTACCTGGCCTTCCCCTATCAATTGAATTTGGATGATTGGCTTTTTAAATATGGTGTCCGAATCAACC
>DAORAG010000406.1:0-3109 GCA_035344095.1 Cyclobacteriaceae bacterium
GTAAAGGAAAGAATGTGGGCATCTCGTCCTGCAATTCAGCCGATCAGCAACGAGGACCTCACCTACCTTCACACTACCTATGGAATGCGCAAGCATCCGATACTTGGCTATTGGAGGCCCCACAAAGGACTCGACTTTACCGCTCCCAAAGGTTCACCAGTATATGCCACCGGTGACGGTGTTGTTGAGGTGGCACACACATCGGTTACGTTCGGTCAGGTTGTTTATATCGATCACGGATTTGGATTTGAAACACGCTATGCACACCTCACCGAGTTCATCGTGAAAAAAGGTGAAAAGGTAAAGCGAGGTCAAATTATTGGTTATGTAGGGAACACCGGTTTATCATTTTCGACCCACCTGCATTACGAGGTGCTTTTCAAAGGGGATCAGATCAATCCCATCAATTTCTTCCAGAGAGACCTAAGCAACAAGGAGTATGAAAAACTTGTTGAGTTGGGCGGTATTGCAATTACCTCTCTTGACTGATTCGTTTTACTCATCCATGCGTTACATCATCGTTGCAGGCTTCTTTGCAATGTCCTGCGCTTCATCTCGATTGGTGCAATCACCATCAGACAAGGCAGCACTAGACACGCTTAATGCGGAACTGGATACTATGGTAGTTGACACCGTGGAGGTGGCGGTTGGGCCCATTGAAATCGATTCAACCGTAGTGATCGCAAAGAAGGATACATTAACCTTTATAGGTGTTGGCGATATAATGATGGGCACAAATTATCCCAATTCCGATCGCCTCCCCGACAATAACGCAGCACACCTCATGGCCGAAGTCAATGACATCCTCAAAGACGCTGACATTACAATGGGCAATCTGGAGGGAACACTACTTGACAAAGGAGGAACACCAAAGGGATGCAAAAACCCAAAAGTGTGTTACGTGTTCAGGAGTCCCACATCATTTGTCACCAATCTGGTAACAGCAGGCTTTGACATCATGAGCATTGCAAATAACCATGCGGGAGATTTTGGCGATGAGGGTCGGAGAAGTAGCATGAGGACACTCGATAGTGTTGGCATTCGATATGCCGGCCTCGTAACCAAACCCTATGCTTTGTTCCAGAAGGATGAAGTGACTTACGGATTCGCAGCTTTTGCTCCCAATACCGGTTGCGCCAGCATCAACGACATAGCAACCGCCAAAGCAACTATCCAAATGCTCGATTCTATAGCAGACATTGTGATCGTGTCATTTCATGGTGGTGCGGAGGGCTCAAAATACGAGCACGTACCACGTAAGCACGAGATATTCGTAGGCGAAGACCGTGGAGATGTATATCGATTTGCTCACGCCATGATTGATGCCGGTGCCGATATCGTGTTTGGACATGGTCCACATGTCACCCGTGCCGTTGAGGTTTACAACGAACGGTTTATCTCCTATAGTCTTGGTAATTTTTGCACATATGGAGGATTCAATCTCAGTGGCGTTAATGGCATTGCTCCCATCATCAAGGTATATACAGACCCAACAGGGCGATTCTACCGGGCCAGAATTACACCCATATATCAGTCTCCTTTAGCACCAGTGAGGATTGATCTAGAAGGAAGGGTAATTAAGCGAATAAGGGAGCTCACCTATGAAGACTTTCCTGAGACCCCTATACGAATCGATGAAAAAGGGTGGATTGAGTATTCCACAAATTGATGTGGACATCTTGTCGATTATTTTTAATGTACTCCATTGCTCCAGGAACAAAGAATTGCTACTTTGCATGAATTGTACCGCAAGAAACATCTAATTGTTTAGCGTCTTAGCTCCTAATGGCTTACAAGGAAAAAGAAATTGAAAAGCTCTACTACTCAATCGGTGAAGTAGCTGAGATGTTTAACGTAGCCCCATCACTTATTCGCTTTTGGGAGTCTGAGTTTGACCTTATTCAACCTAAAAAAAATCGCAAAGGTAATCGGCAATTTACCATTGAGGATATCAACAACGTTCGGACTATTTATCATCTGGTTAAGGAGAAGGGTTTTACACTCCAGGGAGCAAAAGAGATGCTCAAAAACGACACTCAGTCGGTGAAAGACAAGATGGAGATGATTGATTCTCTGAAGAAAATAAGGCAGTTTCTGACGGAAGTCAGAGATAAACTGCACTAGCAGCTGTCATCTTTTATTTTCCCTATTTTATTCGTTCCCGTATTTTCCTATAATCGTGACCATTATGGATCAGGAACGCCTTTCATTGCTCGCCCTACACTTTGTGCCCGGCATTGGCGATTTCCTGATCAAACAACTGGTCAGCTACTGTGGATCCGCGCAGGATGTCTTTAAACTATCAGAAGGGCGCCTGCTAAAGATACCGAATGTTGGACAAGTAACCGTGGCAGCCCTGAAATCTGCTGATCCCTTCAAAAGTGCCGAAGACGAGATTCGAAAAGCAGAGAAACACGAAACAAAACTTCTGTTCTATTACGACTCCGATTACCCCTCACGTCTCAAACATTTTGATGACTGCCCTTCACTTCTGTACGTCAAGGGAAACCTAGATTTAAATGCAAAGAGGACCGTAGGCATTGTAGGAACCCGACAGGCAACACCCTATGGCAAAGAGATGGTAGAACAAATCGTGAGGGACCTGGTACCCTTGCAAACTACAATCATCAGCGGCCTCGCCTATGGTATTGATATTCACGCGCACAAGGAAGCGCTAAAAAACAACTTACCTACGCTAGGCGTGATGGGCAGTGGCATTGACGTAGTTTATCCTGCCCTTCACAAAGAAGTAGCTAAGCGCATGATGGAAAATGGTGGTCTTGCGACTGAAAACCCATTTGGCGCAAAGCCAGACGCCCACAACTTTCCTGCACGTAACAGAATAATCTCAGCAATGAGTGATGCGCTTATCGTTGTGGAAGCAGCGGAGAAAGGCGGTGCGCTGATTACCGCTGAGATTGCCAATACCTATAACAAAGATGTCTTTGCTGTGCCGGGTGCCGTTGGCCAGACCTATTCCGAGGGCTGCAATAAACTTATAAAGATCAATAAGGCCCACCTGATGACTGGTGTGAAGGACATTGAGTACATTATGAATTGGAGACGCGAAGGACCGATCGAAGAACAGGTCACACAGCTTGATCTCAAT
>DAORAG010000407.1:0-3104 GCA_035344095.1 Cyclobacteriaceae bacterium
ACTAGTTATTGATCAATTATTTGAAGGCAATTTCATCATCTTTCTCTAAAATTAAATTACCCCTCTATGAAAAATCTTCCAATCGCCAGAAATTTTAAGAGAATAGCCAGGGCCGCTTTGATAGCTCTGATAGCAATCGGTTGTCAAAGTGATCTAGGAGAGCCAAGTCCTCAAAACGAGGCTGGCGTAATGACTGTTAAGGACGGCTTGCTAAAATTTGAGTCTGAGCAAGACTTTATAAAGATATGGTCTGAGATTGATGAGGGGAAACTATCAATAATTGACGGAAAGATAAAAGGTCTTTCCTATTCATCATATGCATCTACCTATCACGATTCACTTAGTTTAAACGGTGCCATTGAATTGTTGAACATAAAAGCACTTAGGATTATTGCTAATGCTGATAAAAAATTCATCGTTGGTGAAAATACCTATGAATTGAACGGAAATGGAATCTCGATTACTAGAGGTGGTGAGTTAATTGAACAGCGCATTGGTCTAATCGAAATTTTTGATAAGCGATCGGGAAAATTTGTAAAGCTCGACAATTCGAGCCATAGCGGTAACGCACGTTCGTTCGATCAAATCCGATATTACTCTATCCCTCCAGTAGTTCCATATGCTGCACTTCAAGTCGAAGATTTGTTTTTGCGAGTTGTGATTAGTGGATATGCCAAATATTATTATCGAGAAAGGTTGATGACAATGCAGTATAGCTTGGTTAATGCGGAGTATTTTAAGTTTAATGGCGGGGTCTGCCTTTGTCAATTCCCAAACTCGAGTGTGGCACAGTACTACTATAACACTTTTGGGGTTCTAATTTACATGGGGCAATCATTAACGGGATATGAGTCAATATATGGGGTAGGGCTGAGTATTGGGAATTCAGTTAAGGCTACATGCTGTAGCCTCTTCACCTGGGATGCAAGTATTCCTTAAAAAGTCATACTTTTAAGTGATTACAAAGGCATCTAGTTTGGATGCCTTTTATTTTTTTTAAGGTTATCTCATAATGAAGATTTGCTTCGCTACCAACAACCTTCACAAGCTTGATGAAGTCCGGCATTTGTTGGGAAGTTCAATCGACTTGGTTGGCTTGAAGGATATCGGATGTGAGGAAGAGCTCCCGGAAGAACAAGACACACTCGAAGGCAATTCTCTGCAAAAGGCACAGTACGTATTTAATAACTATGGTGTCAGTTGCTTCGCTGATGACACTGGCCTTGAAGTTGATGCATTGGATGGAGCTCCGGGTGTTTATTCTGCACGATATGCTGGTGAGCAGCGCAGTAGTGACGACAACATTGCATTGCTCCTGAAAAACCTGATGGATAAGGACAACCGAAAGGCGAGGTTTCGCACGGTATTTACTCTCGTGACACCTTCCATCACGAAACAGTTTGAAGGAATTGTGGAGGGGGAGATTCTTGAATCAAGAAGGGGTAATGGCGGTTTTGGTTACGACCCGATTTTCCTCCCTGAAGGAATGAGCCAGACTATGGCCGAGCTGAGTATGGAGGCCAAAAACGAAATCAGCCACAGGGGCAGGGCCACGCGTGAACTTGTAAAATACCTAAAATCTCAGGCTGGTAGTTCAATTTTATAGCCCGGAGGGCTGTAGTTGGATATTTACTGCGAATCCCTACTTTTGTAGCCCTTATGAAGTACAGAAAACTTTTCAGGAGACTTATGATCGTAGCTGGTGTACTGGCAACGGTTGTAATCGTTTTGTCTCAGGCCTTGCCTGAGGTTTCTGGAAAGTCTCTTGCTGAAAAAGCGAAGACGGAACAAACGGACAAAAACAAAGAAGTTCAAATTACGTCTGCGCCATCCGATGTAGTGCCTGGTGGGTCAATTCAGATTAACAATGTGGACAGGGCTTTACTCGAGACGCTAGTTCCGGAAGAGAGAGGAGTAAATACCTTCCAGTACTACACTGTCGTTCTCTCTGACTTCTATCATGTGCTTTTCAGGGCTATCATTTCGCCCAACGCACCCTAATTAACATTCTGTTTCCATTTCATTGAAGCCGACTACGGGTCGACTTATTCAACACGTTTATTCACAATTTTTTTTTTAACATAATTCAACATGCGTAACAAAGGAGTAGTAGTAGGACTCACCATTATCATTACTGCATTGTGCTTGTATTACCTGTCGTTCACTTTCGTGTCGCGAAAAGTGCAGGATGATGCGATCGCATATGCGACCAATGCGAATGGTACAGTCGATTTAAGCAAGAAGCAATCTTATCTGGATTCGCTTTGGAGCAAGTCAGTGTACAACCTGTTCGGAGCAGAATACACTTACAAAGAAGTAAAAGAAAATGAACTCAGCCTGGGTCTCGACCTTCAGGGTGGAATGCACGTGACGCTGGAAGTGTCGCCTGTAGATATTATCAAAGGCTTGAGCGGCAATAGTGATGATCCCGCATTTATCGCGGCATTGAAGGAAGCAGGTGAAATGCAGAAATCCAGCCAGGAGAGATTCAGTGCCCTGTTCTTCCAGGCGTTCAAGGCAGCCAATCCCGAGAGAAGCCTGGCTTCCATTTTTGCATCAGCAGCCAACAAGGATAGGATAAGCCTATCGGACGATGACAGCAAAGTAATGCAGTTCATCAACGAGGAAATTGAAAGTGCGATTGATCGCTCTTTTACCATCTTGAAAACAAGGATCGATCAGTTTGGAACTTCGCAACCTAACATCCAGCGGTTGCAAGGAACCGGAAGAATTCAAATTGAAATTCCCGGTGCTGATAACCCGCAGCGTGTGCGCAAACTTTTGCAGGGTGTTGCCCGGCTTGAATTTTGGGAGATCGTTGAGTATAGCGATCCTCAACTCAATCAATCGTTGTCAGCGATCAATGACAAGCTTGTAAAAGAGCGTGCCGCCAATGTAAAGCCAATTGCCCAGGAAAGTGTATCGGAGGAGACCGAGGCGCAAACAACAGAGACTGATTCTCTGGCATCAGCGCTGGAGGAACAACTGAGTCAGGTAAGAGACAGTGCATCGAATATTCTCGATTCGCTGGCCAACTCAAATTTGTCGCCACTGTTTACGCTGAGCAATCCTGGAATTCCATTCCTCTATGATGTGAAGGACAC
>DAORAG010000408.1:0-3100 GCA_035344095.1 Cyclobacteriaceae bacterium
AATGCAGACACAGATTGCCGGCTGAATTCTTAGTCTCACCCTTCACAACCCATAAGTCAGATTCATTTGAATAGGCAGAGATTTCTTGTGCCAGCTGATCAAGATCTCTTTCGAATATCTTTTTTAGATCTCCAAGTGTGTTCATTGTGTAAGTTGTTTTTCGATTTGTTCTATCCGTTTGCTTAGTACGTTATCAATGGATTCAAACTGTTCCCTGTTGGGCAAATCCTCATTGACGCTGATATAAAATTTGATTTTGGGTTCTGTCCCGGATGGCCTTACTGAAATTTTCGAACCAGCCTCGGTGTAAAATTGCAAAACATCGGACTTGGGCATGTTAATTTCAGCTTGCTGCCCGGTTCGAACGTCTTTTTCAATGCTGGTTTTGTAATCCAAAATCCTGCTCACCTGCTCACCATTGAACTCTAGCGGAGGATTATTTCTGAAACGCTCCATCATCGCTGTAATCTGGGCCGCTCCGTCTGCTCCCTTTCTTACCAGATTAACAAGCCCCTCTTTGTAGAAACCAAACTCAACGTAGATATCCTTTAACCAGTCATACAAACTCTTGCCCTGATCTTTTGCTACTGCCGCCATAGCAGCAAAAAAGGCACAGGCGGACACCGCATCTTTGTCGCGCACGAAATCACCCACCATGTAACCGTAGCTTTCTTCCCCTGCAGCCACAAACAGTCGGTCGTTCTCTCTTCCCTTAATCAATTCCGCAATGTACTTGAACCCTGTAAGCGTATTAACACACTCCACATTGAAAGCTTTGGCAATCGTATCCACCAGCTCCGTGGTCACGATGGTCTTGGCAATGTAATGACGTGGATCTTCATTGAGATTTTTCAAAATGAACCAAATCATAAGTGCAAATGCCTGGTTTCCGTTGAGGAGAAAAAACTCGCCTCGATCGTTCTTGATTCCAATACCCACCCGGTCCGCGTCAGGATCTGTCGCCATTACAATTTCAGCGTCCTGGTCAGCAGCCATCTGCAGTGCCTGCTCCATGGCAGACCGCTCTTCCGGATTTGGAGACGCTACAGTGGGGAAATCACCATCGGGATCCTTTTGACTGTCCACAACGATGCAATTGGTAAAGCCGATCTGTCTGAGACACTCGGGTACCATGGTGATACCCGTTCCGTGAAGTGAAGAGTACACAATTTTGATGTCGGATTGTGCTTTGATGCTGTCTCGGCCAGGGATTAATTGCTTGACGGCCTCATAGTAAGCCTGCTCAACTTCGGGCCCGATGGTTTTGATGAGTGAAGGATCCCCTTCAAATTGTATTTGACCAAATCCTTTGATGGCATTCACCTCTTCAATTACAAGCTTATCGTGAGGGGGCACCAGTTGAGCGCCATCCGACCAGTAGGCCTTGTAGCCATTGTACTCTTTGGGGTTATGAGATGCAGTTATCACCACGCCTGACTGACATTTGAAATAACGTATGGCAAATGAAAGCAGGGGTGTGGGCCGCAGCGCTGGAAATAAATAAACCGTTATCCCGTTGGCTGAAAAGACATTGGCAGTTACTTCAGCGATGGCCTTGCTGTTGTTCCTCGAATCGTATCCAACCACTACCTTGAGGTCTTTGCCGGGAAGGGTCTTCTTCAAATAATTGGAAAGGCCCTGGGTTGCTGAACCAATAGTATATTTGTTGATACAGTTGGACCCTACACCCATGATGCCGCGAAGACCACCGGTACCGAACTCCAGGTTTTTGTAAAAAGAATCAATGAGGAGTTTGGGGTTATTGTCCGTGAGCAGCTTGTTTATGGCCTGTTTGGTTTGTTGGTCAACAGCTGGCTCAGCTATCCAGGCTTGTGCTGTAGCCCTTGCATTTGCTTCAATGTTCATGTAATCGACTTAAAAACACCAAAAATAATCAACACTGCCTTAAGTTATTGGCAAGGCGTAACCAAACGTACAATATTCCGTTTGCTCACGTTGTTATATTTACTTGAACAAAATTCCATTTGATATGAAAAAAATAGTTTTAACGATGATACTTGCCGCGGCAGGCACTTTTGTGTTCGCTCAGGAGTACAAAATAATCACTACGGTAGAATCCATCGTGCCGATGGGCATCGGCCGCTCTCGGTTGACAGATCCACAGCAGAATGCCGACTACAAGGAGCTGACTACTGCAAGAGTGGATGGAAAGAAGAGTGACATGGAAGATGTAAAGAGGGGGGATATCAAGATCGATAATTTCGAGGAGACCAAACTGCTCAACTTCTACAGCGCAGCTGGTATCAACTTTCAAAACATCGCCTCTAATGACGCAGTCGTTTCGTCCAAACTGACCGAAATGGCAAAAGAAGGATGGACATTGGTATTCGTAACCAGTGGTGTGGAAAGCGATGCCGGCAAACAGGATGGCAACGGTATTTTTATCACGCGTTACGTATTTAAAAAGTAACACGCTGGCTATTTTCAGGTTTCCAGTTAGCAGTCTCCGGTAGGAGTGCCGGCAACTGTTAACTGGAAACCGTTTATAGATTTCCTCTCAACGCCTGTTCCCTTTCAATGGACTCGAACAGCGCCTTAAAGTTGCCTTTACCAAACGACTTCGCTCCGTTTCTTTCAATAATCTCAAAAAATAAGGTTGGCCTGTCTTGCACCGGCTTCGTAAAAATCTGTAGCAGGTAGCCTTCCTCATCTCTGTCAATAAGAATGTTTTGTTCTTTTAGTGCCTCAAGGTCTTCGTTGATTTCTCCCACGCGATCCAATACATCATCATAATAGGTCTCCGGTACGTAGAGAAATTCCACACCTCTTCTCCGCAGTTCTGATACAGTGTGTATAATATCGTCAGTGGCGATCGCGATGTGCTGCACGCCAGCACTGTGATAAAAATCCAGGTATTCTTCTATTTGAGATTTCTTTTTACCCTCCGCAGGCTCGTTAATTGGAAACTTGATGTACCCATTGCCGTTGGAAACCACCTTGGACATCAATGCACTGTATTCTGTTGAGATGTCTTTGTCATCGAAAGTAATGAGCAACTTGAATCCCATCACCTCCTCATAAAAGTTGACCCACTTATTCATTTGTCCCAACTCCACGTTGCCCACGCAGTGGTCCACGT
>DAORAG010000409.1:0-3085 GCA_035344095.1 Cyclobacteriaceae bacterium
CCATTCCTTTTTCAACAATCAGCGCATTGATGCCTTTGTGTTTTTTAGCCGCATCAGTTTGTGCAATCACGATATAAACACTCGCGCTATTGCCATTGGTAATCCAGTTCTTGGTACCATTAAGCAGGTAGTAGTCACCTTTGTCCTCAGCTGTTGTCCTCTGACTTGTCGCATCTGATCCTGCCTCCGGTTCTGACAAACAGAATGCACCAATTTTTTCACCGGTCGCCAGCTTCTTTAAGTATTTCTCTTTTTGTTCCTCGTTGCCAAACTGCTCCAGCCCCCAACACACCAGTGAGTTGTTTACCGACATACAGACCGAAGCAGAAGCATCTACCTTAGAAATCTCCTCCATTGCAAGGGTGTAGGAAATAGTATCCATTCCTCCTCCATTGTATTTAGGGTCGACCATCATTCCCATGAACCCGAGTTCTCCCATTTTTCTGATTTGCTCTGCCGGGAATTTCGCTTCTGAATCTCGATCTATAACGCCAGGCAATAGTTCCGTCTTTGCAAATTCACGTGCAGCATCCCTTACGGCTATCTGCTCCTCGGTCAACTGAAAATTCATGCGGTAGTGTTAGAATTGAATATAAAAAATAAGGCCCGAGATAATTCTCAGGCCTGCAATTTAAATATTTGGGGTGACTCTTTAGTCCCTGTTTCCACCCAAAAACATCATAACCCAGAAGAGCAAACTGGCGAGGGCACCGATCGCTGCCACCACATAGGTTCTGGCTGCTGCGTTGAGTGCATCTTTAGCCATTGCATGCTCTGACGAGTTCACAATTCCTCGTGTCTGTATCCAGGCGAGGGCGCGATTGCTGGCATCGTATTCTACCGGCAACGTTACGAACGCAAACAGGGTAAACACCAGATTACAACCTACAATCAAAAGTATAGCTGTCGGCAATGCATTATAAATAAATGCCCCACCAAAAAACAACGCCATCATTACCACTTGTTGTATTGTGCCGCTTATGCTTTGAAGGGGCACCATAGCTGATCTGAACTGCAACATGCTATAAGCCTTTGCATGTTGTACAGCGTGTCCGCATTCATGGGCAGCCACCGCAGTTGCCGCTGCATTTCGCCCGTGATAAACCGGTTCGCTAAGGTTTACAGTTTTATTTGCTGGATTGTAATGGTCAGTTAGTTCACCGCTTACGCAGGTCACTTTCACATCATGAATTCCATTATCAGCTAACATCAAGCGTGCAACATCAGCGCCAGTTAGATCCTTGGCCAGCTGAATTTGTGAGTACTTTCTGAATTTACTTTTCAGCCGCGAGCTCACGATCCAACTGATCAGCATCGTCACACCAATAATTACATAATACAGCATCATATGCTTTTACAGTTAAGTCTTTTTAATCTTTTCTATTATACGGGATGTTGAATAACCGGGTACAAATTCGATGGTTTTCACCAATCCACCATTTTTTTTCACAACTTCCGAGCCAACGATATTTTCTGCCAAATAGTCACTGCCTTTTACCAAAACATCGGGGATAAGAGTAGAAATCAGCTCCAGAGGCGTGTCCTGGTCAAACAAAACCACCAAATCCACAAACTGCAGTGCCGCGAGGACGCGTGCTCGGGACGTCTGATCCTGAATCGGCCGATCCGGCCCTTTAAATCGACTAACGGAGGCGTCTGTATTTAGCCCTATTACAAGCCTGGTTCCAAATGCCCTGGCTTTCTCGAGGTAGTCAACATGGCCCAGGTGCAACAGATCAAAACAGCCATTTGTAAATACAATCTTTTCACCGGCATTTCGCCACCGGTCGACTTGCGTTTTGGCTTCAACCCAGTTTGCTATTTTGTTCTTTACCTCTTCCACCTGATTATCCAGTAACTAATAGCCAAAGATACCACCCCTGCGGCTATCATAATAAAGGTTTGCCAGGCATGAAAAATAAAGACAAAAGCGACAGCATCTCCCTTTGGCATGTTATACAACATAACTAGACCTAGAGGAACAAGAGTGTGATACGACCCTGCCCCTCCGGGTAGAGGTGCGGCCATCGCGATGGCACCAATCGCAAAGAGTGTAAGGACCGCCCTCATTCCAAGAACCTCAGTTTCTGGAAAAGCGACAATCACAAAATAACTTGTGACAAAATACAGCAACCAAATGACAATGGACGCACCAATGAAAAGCCAGGGATGATCGAGTTTAAATACGGAAAGCAGACCGTCCTTGAACCCTGCAAAGATTTTTTTCAATCGCTCACTTTTCCGAAAAAAATAAACTGCCACGGCTACGACTAGAAGGCCAAGAAGGCCGACAATTATAATCTTAGTGTAATCTGCGTTACCAGTTGAAATAGGCAATGACTCAATGAATGCGATGAGCTTGTCCCACTCAACGAAAAATGAAATTGCAATGAGGATCAAAAGACAAAGAACATCTATCATCCTTTCCGCTACGACCGTACCAAATGAAATTTCCACGGGAGTCTTCTCCAACTTTAACAGATTATAGCACCTTGATATCTCGCCACCACGAGGCACAGCCAGGTTAACCAGATAGCCAATCATTAGCGAAAGAAAGCTATTTCCCAAACTTACTTTATGGCCTGTTGGCGCAAGCAACATCTTCCAGCGGTAGGCACGAATCAAATGGCTCAACATGGCCACTAAGGCCATTATGAGTAAGTCTAATTTGTTGGCACGCAACCACGTCTGCCAGATGAACTGACCACGTGAAGTGCCTTCCACATCCGGGATTGTTCTTAATGAAAGCCACAATAGAACAGCCGCTAAAATTACCATTCCCAGATATTGCAGAACTGACTTTAGCTTCCTGTTCAACTTTGCGCTTTGTTATTAGGATCAGGGAAAATAATAGAAGGCTTGAAAAGTTTCGCCTGTTCTAACGGTAATAGGCAATAGGAAATTATTATCACCACATCACCAACTACTGCTTTGCGTGCAGCTGGTCCGTTGAGACAAATTACTCCTGAGTTGCGCTCACCTTTGATAACATAAGTCTCTAACCTCTCACCATTGTTCACGTTCACCACCTGCACCTTCTCTCCTTCTATGAGGTTGGCTTTTTCCATCAGATCTTCGTCAATCG
>DAORAG010000410.1:0-3083 GCA_035344095.1 Cyclobacteriaceae bacterium
TTCATCGAGGCCTACGGCCTGCAGGATGAGTTGAAGCCCGAGGTGCCGCTGAACGAAATCACCCTGACCTGCAACCCACACTACCGCTACGGCAACGACAAGAGCGAGGACGAATTGGAGGCGCTGCTACTGGCCGACACCATGCGCGAGCTGGTCTCCTATGCCGTCGGCTGCATGTTCGGGCGCTATGCGCTGGACAAGCCGGGGCTGATCTTGGCCAACCAGGGCGAGACCATCGAGGATTACCGGAAGCAGGTTCCGGAGTCGTGTTTTCCGGCGGATGACGACAACGCCATCCCCATGCTCGATGGCGACTGGTTCACCGACGATATCGCTGAACGCTTCCGCAAGTTTCTGCGCGTGGCCTTTGGTGAGGAACACTACGAGGAAAACCTCCGGTTCATTGAGGTGGCGCTGGGCAAGAATGGCAAGGCCCGCGACATCCGTGATTACTTCCTCAAGGATTTCTACAGCGACCATGTGAAGCGCTACAAAAAGCGTCCCATTTACTGGCTGTTCTCCAGCCCCAAAGGCAGCTTTAACGCACTGATCTACATGCACCGCTACCGTCCGGATACGGTCAGCGTGGTGCTCAACGACTACCTGCGCGAATTCCGCACCAAGCTCACTTCTCACAAAAACCATCTGGAGGCCGTCAGCATCAGCGCCAGCAGTAGTTCAGCCGATAAAACCAAAGCCTTGAAGGAGATCGAGAAAGCCACCAAGATGATCACCGAGATGGAGGAGTACGAACGCGAGGTGCTTTACCCGCTGGCCACCGAGCAAGTAGAGATCGACCTCGATGACGGCGTGAAGGTCAACTATCCTAAATTTGGTGCGGCTTTGAGGAAGATTTCCGGTTTGGATGCAAAAAATGAGGAGTGAGTAACCCTATGAATGACAATCAAACAGATATGAATGAGGAAGTTGAAGGGCTTGATGTAGATGAAGACGCATCCTTTGGAGACTATCCGATTGATACTGTACTTATTCGCAATGAGAATAGGACAGTTCATGATGTGCTGCGAAGAATAGAAAAAGGCACATTTATCATGGACCCAGATTTTCAGCGAGACTTTATCTGGGAAGAAAATAAGCAGAGTAAATTGATAGAATCAGTCCTGATGAGAATACCCTTGCCAGTATTTTACCTGGCGGAAAACCCTCAGGGACAGATGATAGTCGTTGATGGTTTGCAGCGGCTTTCAACTTTCCAGCGTTTTGTTAATAATGAGTTGCGACTTAAGCTCAAACACCAACCAGAACTTGATAATAAGCGATTCAAAGATCTTTCACCAAAACTTCAAAATCGTCTTGAGGACTGTAATTTAATTCTTTATGTCATTGACGCTAAAGTTCCAGCACAAGCCCTGCTGGATATTTTTGAACGTGTAAATAGTGGTCTGGCTCTTACACGTCAGCAGATGAGAAACTGTCTATTTACTGGTCAAGCGACCAGATTCCTGAAAGTAGAAGCAAACACACCTTTGTTTAAACAGGCGACTGGCAGAAGCCTAAATCCTCAAACGATGAGAGATAGAGAACTAATCAATCGATTTTGTGCATTCCAGATATTAGGTATCGACAAATATAAAGGCGACATGGATGATTATCTTGCCAAAGCCCTTGAAAGCATGAATAAAATGGAGACGGGTGAGCTTGAAAAACTTTCAGCCATGTTTAGGACAAGCCTAAGAAATAACATCAAACTTTTTGGCAAGCACGCATTTAGAAAACATGTGCGTGAACAAAATCATCGCAGTGTAATAAATGCATCACTCTGGGATGTAATGTCGACTGGATTATCCCATTACCCTGAACATCTGGTTGAAGCGCGCCTTGAAAAATTACAGATATCTTTCTATGGACTTTTTAGTACATATGGTTTTAATGATTCGATTACCTTGGGAACAAATCAGGTTAGTCGTGTCAGAAATCGTTTCTTGAAAACTAATGAAATTTTACAGGAGGTATTTGGTGATTACGCAAATTGATCTCCGTTATTTCAAGTGTTTCGAACTTCTAAAGCTTCCTCTCACTAACCTGACATTATTGTCCGGATCTAACGCTTCTGGTAAATCCTCAATTCTTCAGGTATTGGTATTGTTACATCAAACTATTAGAGAACACGAATGGTCTACTCGACTGATGTTAAATGGTGACACCCTGAAATTGGGAACTGTTTTAGATGTAATTGATAAAGTTCATGGTCGGCATGAATTAGAGATCGCTCTTACAACCGATGAACATCATTACCACTGGGGATTTTCGGGTGAACGCACAGAAATGTCTCTCGCAATCGATCATGTGGAAATAGATGGAGTAGTCAGCAATACTCCAGAGAAATTGCGGTATTTATTGCCTCATAACCAAGATTCCAACTCTAACGAGATAATTCGTTGCCTGCAAACACTTACCTATATTACTGCTGAGCGCATTGGACCACGGGAATTCTATTCTCTTGAAGATAAGCAGAATACCTTGGTAGTTGGTTCTGCAGGTGAACATGCTATTAGCTTGCTGCATTTAGGTCGGGATGAACTCGTTATGGAGGAACTGAGATTGTCGGGCTCACCACCAACACTTTTGCGTCAAGTTGAAGCCAGAATGCAGGAATTTTTTCCGGGTTGTGGTCTGATTGTCGAACAAATTCCTCGAATGAATGCAGTTACACTTGGGCTTAGGACATCAGAAGATACTGATTTTCATCGCCCTGTTCATGTCGGTTTTGGATTGACACAGGTTTTGCCTATTGTCATCGCTGCACTTTCGTCAGCAAAAGGAAACTTGCTTTTAATTGAAAATCCTGAAGTACATCTCCATCCTGCTGGGCAAGCACTAATGGGAGAATTTTTGGCTCATGTAGCCCAAGCAGGAATACAAATAATAATTGAAACTCATAGCGATCATGTTCTTAACGGTATTCGTCGCGCGGTACGAGCCCAAAGACTGATACCAGCGCAAGTTGCCCTGCATTTCTTCAGACCAAGAAGTGAAAACGAAGCCCAAGTAATGACTCCACAACTCGACTCTTCAGGACATATTGATGTGTGGCCTGAAGGTTTTTTTGATCAGTTTGACAA
>DAORAG010000411.1:0-3057 GCA_035344095.1 Cyclobacteriaceae bacterium
CCAATCTTTGTCTCCAGTAACTTGATAGTACTTCCAAAAAGCCCAGGAGATACATCCGGAAATATGGTGCTCGAATGGCCCAGTCAGCGCCCACACGGGAGTATCTTCTGAACCATCATCGGCAGATTCCCACGGAAACATTGCTCCCTTAAATCCATGTGCCAGCGCATTCCGTTTTGCCGCCTCAAGTCTATCGAAACGATAATCCAGAAATGACTTTGCAATCTGTGGCTGAAGCATCAACATGGGTGGATACATCCATAGTTCTGTGTCCCAAAAAACATGACCGTTATATCCGAGCCCGGAAAGACCCATCGGGGATAAGCTTAGTCCTGATCCCTCGCGTCCAAAACTATAAAGGTGATAAAGCGCTGATCGAACTTCACGCTGTGTCTGATCATCCCCTTCAATCACAATATCACTTTCCCAGAGTTTTGCCCATTGTTTCTTGTGCATAGTCAACAGGCGCTCGGTGCCCTCCAATCTTGCGAAGATGGTTAACCGTTCAGCCTCATTGAATGGATCTGAATAATGCTCACTGGATGTAGTCGATCCGACTACGGCAAATCTATATGTTTCGCCTTTTTTCAATTTCTTCTTGAACTTGATCAAATGCATATTAAAGTCCCAGTCTTCGTGAATCACTTTGGGTTCATGACCGTGACCTTCGCTAAAGATAAAACTCGATGACGCAGCCAAGGTATGCTCACCAGATGGGCTCTGGGCAACTGATGTCATGAGCGGAATAAGCACATGTGGCCTGTCTATTTCTGCGTAATAGTTTCGCACATCCCTAAGGTGATCGGGAGCCTCAATTTTAAGTATTGGCGTAATGTCAACGTCTTCTTTAGCAGCAATCTCAACGAGTATCAAAGAAGTGAACGGCAAGTGTCGCAAGGACATCATCTCGTGCCTCACCGATACTTTATTGATAGCCGAGAACGTAGTGAGAAGTGTGGCATTCTTCATATCCAGGACCTGATCATAGTTCGCAATATCCTTGCTTCCTATTCTCACTCCATTAACCTCCAATTCCATATTCACATGATTGAAGGTCTTCAAAATATTAGATACCCGACCGCGCTGATAGTTGTCATATACTCCATTCAACACCACATCAGCAACCTTCATTGGTTCGAAGGATGAGATTAGTCCCACCATTCCATTAGCCACGGTGACGCCATAGTAATTTGAGGGGTCAATTTTGGAGGCTTTCACGTGCCATGTTGACGAAGTCACATCCTGCGACTTGATGTCTGCAGACCCTATTAGCAGAAATAATAATAGTATTCGTGTTTTCATATTTATTTCACAGGCAAGTAAATTTCAGCTTTCCATTCCTTTTCATTGGATCCCATGTTAGGATTGTTATAAAAATATTCCAATGGCGCTCCTTCAATTTCGTAATCATTGACAACAGCGTAATGTTTCAACGCATACCACGCCCTGTCTGACGTAATGTAGTTGCCGTGATAGACCGCCTTCAATGCTTTGCGCGATTTGAGTTCCTTGAATTTAATCTCTTCTACCACGGGCAAGTTGCTATCCTTTACAATTGGGAAACAGAAATCAAATGTCAGTTTACCTTCGTTATGATTCCAATTCGTCACCTCCACTATGGGGGGACCGTCCAACACTAAATTATAGTCACCAACAAACGCAGTAAGCAATCGATAGTCTCTCATCATTCCATTTGCCTTATCCGTTTGAGCGGTTTCCAATGTCGTGCAGGCGCAGAATTTTGATAGTGTTTCACTCTCTCCCTCAATCTTAACATCAGTAATATCAAGGTGTGATCGAAGTATCTCAACAAACTGATATGAAATATCTCTCGCGTCCTTCTCGATCGGTTGTTCAGTGAATGGGACTAATAACTTATTGAGAACTGTCCTTGTCGGCTCAGTGATTTCGATCGCCACTTTCGTAGTAGTGTCATTGACTACTTCATATTTCCAATGGTAGGTGTACATGTGATCATTCACCCTCAACTCTTGAGTCAACGCATAAGTTGAATCAACGACTAAAATTCTCGAATTTTCCAATGTTCTATCCCACATTCTAATTGTCTCTATGACATCCCCTGGTAAAGTCTTCGCTCTAAAATTTACCTCATATTCAAAGGGCCTCAAAAACAGGTACCAAGCTAATATCAGCACCACACCAATTGCCAAAGCCCAAACCAGTCTACTCATCTACTTCAGCAATTTATAAACCTGTACTTTATCATTATTGATGGTGGCAATCAAGTACTGTTTGCCACCAACTTCTACCACATTTAGATGCCTTACTGATTTGTTGATAAAATTTAAGCCAATTGAATTCCCCATCAAAATTCTGTTTTCACTTTCAACCATAGCTCCACCAAAGGAGCCAAAGCGTCCATTAAAAGGTTGTACGCCAAAGTAGTTGCCAGCCAACAGCAACTCTTCCTTTCCGTCTCTATCAAAATCGTATTTAAGTTGTGCCAAAACCGGAGAGAGCTGAACATCCATTGGCAGTGGCCTAAATGAAAACTTCCCATTGTCATTCATCAAATATCCGGAGGCGAGATTATTCACGTAATAGACCTTTGCGTTGCTTAGCTGCTCACCACTGAAAATTTCTTCAATTGTCTTCCCGGCAAATGATTTGTAGGACGTGAATTTTTTGTGCAAGCTTACAATCTGACTAGCGAGCATGTCGAAAGCGTCCAACGGATAGTAATTACCATTCTTTTCAATCGCGATAATGGTTTCTGACTTGCCGTCTTTGTCAAAATCACTATAGTACATCTTCATAGGATGACCAGTCGAGGCTTTATATTTGGAATTAAGCCCCCAGTTGCCCAACACAAAATCCTGATCGCCATCCTGATCAATATCGAAGGATGAAATCGACTGCCATAATCCGTTTGTCTCATCCCGTTGTACATTGTCGATTGTAAAAGTTGAACCATTATTTTTTAGAAATAAAGGGCTCATCCATTCTCCCACAACCACAAGATCTGGCCTGCCATCCCTGTTAAAATCTTCCCACACAGCATCTGTCACCATCCCCAGGTTGTCGAAGAGATCGGTT
>DAORAG010000412.1:0-3053 GCA_035344095.1 Cyclobacteriaceae bacterium
AATTTCCTCAAAGTTTCTGCATTGGCTGGCGGTGGATTGGCAATGGCAGTTTCCATACCGGGTACATCAGCCATGCTTGCCGGTGACGAAATTAGTTCCTTCGACTTGGGTGCCTTTTTAAATATTGATACAAACGGAAATATCACTTTCCTTCTTACCAAGCATGAGATGGGGCAAGGATCTGGCACGGGTTTGCCAATGATTATTGCCGATGAGCTAGGTGCGGACTGGTCGAAGGTTACTTTGAAACGTTCTGACTACAATCCAAAATTCGATTCTCGCATCATGGGAACAACCGGTGGGAGTGGTACTATCTCCAAAATGTGGCAGCCACTTCGTGAGGCAGGGGCCACGGTGAGAGAGATGTTGAAGTCAGCTGCGGCCACACGATGGAATGTATCACCCAATGTCCTGACTGTAGAAAATAGTTTCGTGGTGAATCCGAATGGCGAGAAACTTGAGTTTGGAGAGCTTGCTGAAGAAGCTGCAAAACTGGACGTTCCCGGGGAAGTAAAACTCAAAGACATTTCTGAATTCAAGTACATCGGGAAGCCTGTAAAAAATCTCATCACCAACGATGTAGTAACTGGAAAAGGGAACTACGGCATCAATGTTGACATCGAAGGCATGGTCTACGCAGCCATTCAACGATGCCCCGTATACAAAGGAAAACTGGTTTCTTTTGATGACACAGAAGCGAGGAAGGTCAACGGTGTGATTGACGTTGTGCCAATCCCTCATCTCGACCTGGATTTAGAGGGGCAATATGTGGCAGAGGGTGTAGCTGTTATTGCCACCTCTACCTGGTCCGCCTTTAAGGCACGTAAACAACTCAAGATAGAATGGGACTATGGGAAGAATGGCTCACGTGACATCGAGACTTACAAAAAGGAGATGTCGGAGAGCAAGATGCAACATGCTTACTCGAAAGGTGACTTCGACAAGCAAAGTGTGGAAGAAGGATTTGAACTGGTAGAAGCGGAGTATGACAACCCATATGAGGCTCACGCACTGATGGAGCCCATCAACGCTACAGCGCATTTCACCGGAGACTCATGCGAGATTTGGGTAGGTACTCAGTCTGGTGAGCGAGTGGCACAGGCTGTGATGAAAGCTACTGGACTTCCACAAGAAAAAATAACCGTGCACGTGCTTAATTCCGGTGGTTCTTTCGGAAGAAGATACTATCCGGATAGTTCAATCGAGGCTTCGTACCTCTCAAAGGTATTGAGCAAGCCTGTGAAGCTGACATGGTCGCGTGAGGATGAAATCATGCACGACTACTTTCATCCTTACCAGCGAAGCCGCCACAAAGCCATCATCTCTCCACAGGGAAAAGTAACAGGATGGTATGCCGGCTTGATAAGAGCTGAGGATTATATGGAAGGGCTCACAAGATGGGAGATACCATATTTCTTTGATACCATCAAGACAGAGTCTAACGTGATAGAGGGAATGGTTCACGTTGGCGCATGGCGAAGCGTGGGACCACACTCCAGTTCACTTGGCAAGGAATGTTTCATGGATGAATTAGCGGTAAGGCTAAACAAAGATCCACTTGAATTCCGCCTTGAAATGTTGCAGGGAGAAATCGTTCAGGAAGGTAACGATGACTTTGCCAAGGTGATTGTAAACTATCGAAAAGTACTGCAAGAGCGCTACATAGCAGTGCTTAATACCATCAAAGAAAAAGGGTTGTGGACTGCGCCTAAGAAAGGAGAGGGCAGAGGTATCGCCATTGAAAACTTCAGCCGCACGGTATGTGCTCATATTGTCGATGTTTCAATCGACAATTCCTACAATGGTTTTAAAGTAAACAAAGTAACAAGCGTGGTTCACTGTGGTACTGTGGTAAATCCGCACTTCGGACGAGGACAAATTGAAGGCGCGGTGATTTGGGCATTGAGTGCAGCGATGTATGGTGGAATTGAAATAAAAAATGGAGTTGTTCAGCGCGACAACTTTCATGATAATCTTTTACTGCGCATCGATGAAACTCCTGAAATTGATGTTCATTTTGTCGAAAGCACGGAACCACCCAGTGGTTTGGGAGAGCCAGGAACACCACCACTCGCTCCAGCACTTTTAAATGCATTATATAATGCGACAGGAAAAAGGATTAGAAAGATTCCCGTTCGCAGAGAGGACTTGCTAAACGCCACTGTTTAGCCGGGCAGCCAAGCAGGTTTAGATTTGGTTGATTAAAGGAATGTCAATTCGTTGGCATTCCTTTTCCCCTTTTAGTTATCACGCAATGTCTCCGCTGGATTTACGGTGATGGCCTTAAACAAGTGATAGCTCAGTGTAAGGAGCGTGATTACCATTATCGCGCCAAACGTAGCTACAAAGAAATAGGCAGTTACATCGATATGATATGCAAATCCGGCAAGCCACTTATCCATCACATAGATGACCAGCGGCCATGATATGATACAGGCAATTACAACCAGCACCACAAAGTTCTTTGCGCTGAGCACAAGAATATCCTGAATTGGTGCGCCTAACACTCTTCTGATGCTGATCTGCTTTACCTTTCCTGCCAAAGAAATAGCAGCGAGGCTGTAAAGCCCAAGGCAAGCGATACCGGTAGCCAGAATGGAGAAGAAGCGTATAATGTTTCCAAAGAGTGTTTCCTTTTGATAGAGTGACTGAAGCAGCTCATCCTGAAATTGGTACTCAAACGGCACGTCTGGAAAATTTTCCCGCCATTGCGATTCAATGGAGCGCAAAGTATTAAAGACGTTATCGCCCTTCATTCTTACCGCCAGGTTAAGTACTCTTCCGTACGGTTCAATGATGGCCATGGATCCTATCTGTTCATGAAGTGAGCCATAATGAAAATCTTTAACTACCCCTATGATCTCTCGTTCCAGTCCGCGCACAAACACTACACGTTTGCCAATGGGATCGGTGAGTCCGAGTGTCTTAACAGCGGTTTCATTGAGTACTATAGTTTCCGATGAATCACGCGCGATATCTTTTGAAAAGAAACGACCGGCAACCAATTCCAGACCCATCGTTTCAAGAAAATTTTCATCTGTTTGTAAGTAGGC
>DAORAG010000413.1:0-3053 GCA_035344095.1 Cyclobacteriaceae bacterium
ACTCATGGGTTTGATAATAGCATACATGAGGCATCTTATCTAGACCTGACCCTATGCTATGCTATGTGACCCTATGCTATGCTCTTCCGAGGTTGAATATTGCACAAGCAACATAACGCCAGCCATAACCGGACCCAAAAAGCATAGCGACGAAGGAGCGGCGCTTTTTGGGGTCCGAGTTTATGGCCTTGTTATGCCAAAATTGCCTAATCGAATTAATCAAACTGAACCTTTTCTCTAGCACTAAGGCGGAGTAGTGCTTCTTCTGGTATTTCTTCCGGCCTTAGATGCCAATCATGCTTTTCGCGTGAGTATTCAGCGAACCTTATAGTGTTGTCCCAGTATATTGGGTATTCAGGGTTGCGAAGCTCTTTTAGTTTTACTGATGGGCATTCACCATGTTTATCCCTCCACCTCCTGGGCCAATCCACGACAATTGGCGACGCATAATTTTTGAATTTTTCTTTCATTGGGGGTTGGTACTCAATAACGGCTGTGCCATGCAACTGGGCAAGAAACGGAGACCAAACAGCACTATTACAAAATGTGAAACCAATCCAGTTTTGACCTTTTTCAAGATTGGCGGCTTCAACCATCGGTTCACCGAGAAAAAAGTTCGATTTGCTGTCGAGGACGGCATCTCCAAGTGCCAATGCTCCCCGTAACGGAATACCCATGGACAATGCTTCACACATGAGGTCTCCGCATCTCTCAACGAAATCACCTACCAAGGGGGGCATTAAAGGACACCACATCAACAATGTGTCACTACCATAAGCGTATTCGGGTGGCCGAATGACCGCGAGCATTGCGCCTTCTGGAGTTTGAACAGCTCCCAAACCGCCCTTTTCATTTGGCTTAATTACAGCCCGTTCAATGAGAGCATGGTAAGAATCTAAAACAGCCTGGATTCCTTCTTCTTTCAGCCATGACGAGAAGCCGAGGATGTCGAACATTGCCAATGCATACCTGCTTATCTCAGGTTTTTGCAGTTTCGACGCCTCCGTATCTTCATGCTTCATTGGTAGGGTTCCTTTTCAGGCATAACGCCGTGCTAACGGGCGCGCAGCTTGCTGCGCGTCCCAGTGAGCGAAGCGAACGAGGTTGAGCACCTTGTTAGCACAGCTTCTCCTCCTCCATTTTGGCCACGAGCTCAGGGTTTGCTTTCGTAAAAATCCAGCCGGACAAATACTCAAAAAGGGCATCCGTTGCCGCCTGGAAACCCTCGGTTAGCTCAAGCCACAAATGCTCGGGAACGTTTTCATCATCCGCGGCTATGCGTAAACCGATACTGTTTTCTTCTTCTACACTCTCAAAAACCGAATGCAGATGCTTTTCGGAAAGATGGATGAACCCTGACGTGGCCTCGTAAACCCGAGGGAGCCACTCGAACCTCGGTGCCAACGATTCGACCAAGTGGCGATCATGCATAAATCGGCCATTCCGATCCTTCATTTTTCGAACCGGCTTTCCGGAGAGAACCTCCATTGCCATGTCGTGCGGCTTTTCAACCAAGAAGGCCGCCGAGAGGCGCAAACAGCTATCAAGCTGTAGCCGAAGAAGCGATGCGGCGGTCGTATAGTTTTGGAGCCTGACGAGCGTTGTGAACGCCTGAATCAGTGCCAGCGAACGCTTAATCGTAGCCGCCGCAAGGATATCGACCGGGAACATTTTGCTCTCATCGGCCTGCAACATTTTTGAACAAAAAGTGAGGTGAGCATCAGTGAGCCCCTCAAGTTCCTTCAGTTTTTTTTCGAGTTCTTCGGACATGACTTTCTAGTGCTAACGCCTCGCCTCACCCGACCATTTAGGAGCGCTAGCGACTAAATGGGTCGGGTGCAGGCGTTTGTTAGCCGTATGATAGATGACCGCCGCTCTTGAACCAATCATTATTCTTTTCTGAAAAGTCTATGAATTTCAGTGTGTTTTTGTAATATGGATGTGCCTTAGGGTCAGTATCCAGCGCTTCAATGAGAGGGCGAACATCAGTTTTTCTGCTTTCCCTCCACTTCCGGGGCCAATCCACTACCATGCCTGTGACCAGCTCATTTTCTTTATCTTTGTAGTGGCTTTTATATGGCAACACCGTATGAAGATGGAAGCCCTGTGAATTATCACCAGACAGGAAAGACTTACCAAATGAAGCACCAATCCATCTTTGCGTTACTTCTGTTTTTGCACCTTCAATGATTGGTGAACCCAGGTATGTGTGGTTACTACTGTCCAATATTGCCTGGCCCGTTGATATTGTTCCCCGAAGGGGTAATTCAATTTCAATGCTGAAACAAATGGCCTCTGCCATTAGCTCAGTGAAACTTGGAATAGCCATTTTGTTGTGCTTTGTCCAAAAAAGTACTGTATCGCTGAAATATGCGTTTCCTAATTCGAGCCAACCCACTGCAACATAACCATCAGGAGTTGGGACAACATCAAGACCACCCGTTTGCTCCCTGACGTAGTTCGTCAATTTCTGATACCGTGCATTAATTTCACCAAGGCCCAAACGCTCGAACTTATTGGTAAAGCCCAAAACATCAAGAAACCCGAGAATGTAGTTCGGTGCCACGCGATCTCCTTTTGACGGCTAACGCAATGTATACGACTTTTTGTCTAATAATCTTGCAGCAAATGTCGTATAACCATGGTGATTATTAATTAACATTTTGTATTCTAACTTAAGTTCTCCATGAATAAGACAAATGACACAAGAAAATACGACAATGCCACCCGCTAAAAAACTGCTTGAACAAGTACGTGAGAAAATAAGATACAAGCACTATAGTTTAAGCACGGAAAAAACCTATATTTCATGGATTAAACACTATATTATTTTTCATGGCAAACGCCATCCGGCTGATATGGGAGCGGTTGAAGTGGAAAGATTTTTAACCTATCTGGCAAATGATCGGCATGTATCCAGTTCTACCCAGAATCAGGCATTATCGGCAATCCTGTTTCTGTACCGGGATGTTCTGGTATTGAAATTGCCTTGGCTGGATAGTTTCGAACGATCCAAAAAACCACAGCGCTTGCCGGTGGTATTGACACAATCG
>DAORAG010000414.1:0-3047 GCA_035344095.1 Cyclobacteriaceae bacterium
CAATGCTTTCGCTGAGCGCAGCGAGCTGACTACAGAAGAGATCAAAGGAAAAATACTTCAGTTCGAAACCTACAAGGATTTCGAGAAGGGAAAGATAAGTGAGAGTGACCTGCGGGATGCTATTCGTCATGAGTTTAAAGTCAAGGGGTCTGATGACGAAGTGGACCGGTGCTTTAATGCCATGCTGCTTGACATCCCTGTGCAAAAGCTCGATCTGCTAACAAGCCTCAAATCGACTCATCGTATTTTTCTGCTCAGCAATACAAATAGCATTCATTTCAAACGCTTCAACGAAATCATCAAAGAGACTGCCGATGTAGATCGCATTGACGGCTATTTTCATCGGGCATATTATTCTCACCTGATGGGAATGAGAAAACCAGATGTTGAGATTTTCGAGGCGGTACTTTCAGATAATGATCTTGATCCATCCAGAACATTATTTATCGATGACAATCGTGCAAATCTGGATGGAGCGACTAAGGTAGGGATACAAACCCACCACCTTACCCAGCCTGACCTTCTTTTTCAATTGTTCGTATGAAGATCACTCCCAAACAGGCACTGATCCATTTATCGCTATTCGTGGTAACCTTTATTACCACCACGCTGGCTGGCGCTGAATGGACGAATGGCAGATCCGTCTTCATGCCCGACTTTACTTTCGATGATTTCCTCGGTGGCATGTCCTACTCAATTCCTTTCCTGTTGATCCTTACGGTGCACGAGTTTGGCCATTACTTCACCGCTATTCACCATAAGGTGCGCACAACGCTACCGTACTATATTCCGCTTCCTCCATTTCCATTGATGATTGGTACCATGGGCGCCCTCATCAGATTAAAAGGAAAAGTGCACAGCAAACAGCATCATTTTGATATTGGCATTGCGGGTCCGTTGGCAGGGTTTGTTGCCGCTGTTGCGGTCTTGATTTATGGTTTCTCCCATTTGCCTCCGCCAGAATATATTTTTCAGTTTCATCCTGAATATCAGCAATTTGGTTTGGACTACGCCAAGTATGTTTATCAGCCTGAGTACCTGGCTGAACACGCAGGAGCCGATATCCTGATCGGCAAAAACCTGTTGTTCATTTTTTTTGAAAGCCTGGTTAGTGATCCATCAAGGATTCCAAATATCCACGAGATCATCCACTACCCATTTCTCTTTGCAGGCTTTCTGTCATTGGTTTTCACCAGTATCAACCTCCTTCCCATTGGTCAACTCGATGGCGGCCATGTATTGTATGGCTTACTCGGGTTTCGTGGTCATAAAGTGGTAGCATCAATTGTATTCATTGCATTCCTGTTCTATGCGGGATTAGGATACATCTCTCCAGCTGATCCTCCTGACGCGCTCATTTGGGAAATCCCGGTTTTTATTGGATTCCTTTACATCTGCCTGACCGGCCTGGGTATGCGGTGGCAGGATACCTTGATGTATGCAGTGGCGATTTTTGCAGTTCAATATCTTCTCGCGAACATTTTTCCCGGCATCGAGGGTTATCCTGGTTGGCTGCTATTCGTACTTATTATTGGAAGATTCGTTGGTGTGATGCATCCCCCCTCCGAAATCGAACAGCCGCTTGATACGCCTCGTGTGATATTAGGATGGCTGGCACTGGCAATTTTTGTTATCACCTTTGCGCCAAAGCCATTGGAGATTGTGGTTACTTCCGCTACCGGACAATGATTTTGTGGGTTGACAAGCCGGTTCGGCTCTGAATTCTCAATACATATAAACCACTGGTCGGATTGTCGATTTGAAATTGTGTTCCATCGGAGACCTGTTGTGAAGTAGTCCTCACGGCTTGTCCAGACAGAGTAAATAATTCTGCTCGATCAAAGCTGCCCATCACTACGAACGTTCCGTTTCCAGGATTTGGATAAACCATAAGGCTGGTTTTTTCAGTGTTTTCTTCGACACCTGTAATTACGCCATCGCCTTTTCCAAAAACAGGACGTATCATCAGGCTGCCAGTGAGGTTGGTATTCTGCTCCCATTGCCCGTTGATGTTAAAAAAAATTTTATCTCCTGAATCAGTGTTTTTGTCCAGACCTACCGCGAGCACAGAGGCAGCACTTTGTTTCCATCCGATATAGAAGCTGCCGTTTACACCAACAAACCGACTTAATGGCTCCAGTCGCCAGAATTTATTCTGAGTGCTCCGCTGAACTGTTACGGATTGCGTATATAAAAATGACCCTGGGTCGCCACTTAAGTCTCTCAATATTTGCACAAGAATGGATTGATTGGTTTCGTCACCAAATCCAGGAAAGTAAAAGTCTATTGCCACAATCGTGTCGGGCTTGTTGGTTTTCATCTCAAAGAGGTAGGCAAGTTGAGCGCCAGGTTGATTAAGTGCTGCACCATATTCGGCTGTGCCGTCATCATAGGCATAATAGTTATCAAGTGTGAATTCAACCTGCGTGGTATCGTTCACGCGAAAGTCAATTGGAGCGTATTTCGCAATGTTGTAGTCACCCAATGGATTCGCCAGGGAAGGCACAATATTATCACCGGAGTTGATCCAAAGCTTCACCTTCACCCGCGCTGCTGAATCCAGGGTTGTCAATGCCGTCAGATCAGGTAGTGTCTGAATTGGAGTCTGTCTGAACTCAAGCGGTTGCAAAGGGTTACCAATTGACGTTGCCAAATCCAGTTGATGTGTATAAACAGACTCAACGCCATCGCGATAAACGAATACTGAATCTTCCGAATCGTAGTTTATAGGTTGAACATCACTCTGATTGGTATTCCCGGGAATGAACTCAAGGTTGTGCATCGAGATAAGCGGAGGTTGCAGGTTAGCCGTTGGGTTTTCCATAAAGTGGTCGTACGGCATGGAATAGTAATCCTTCAACATGGACGTAAGGGGCAGATTGATTGTTCGATCCGGGTAACTGGTGTCGTTAGCGGTTCGCCCTTTGTTGAGGTAAACATAATCCACATTCCAGGTATCATAAGGACCCGAGAGTCTGCCAAAGCTTATGATAGAGAATTGAAAATTGTCATGATAGTATTGATCACCGGTCACAGCAATCATCACT
>DAORAG010000415.1:0-3045 GCA_035344095.1 Cyclobacteriaceae bacterium
AAACAAATGAGCAGAATAAAGATCAACTTTCAAATGATCTCGGGGCCATTGCGGGCTTGTTCTTCGAAATCGGTATGCGCAATCTCATCATCGAAGGCCAGGTGATCTCGGATGAGGAAAAGGAGAAGTTGTTAAAACAATACAATAGGCGACACAAAGAAGTATTGGACGAAAAACACGAAGAGGATCTCCATACCGAAATGCAATTCCACCTGCTCAGGATTGGAAAATCATTAGGCTACGATCCAATCGCTGCCGTTAACGACCGAAACAAGTCGTATGGCGAAGTCAATTTCTCCTTCATGAGCCGCTCACATTTTCCTCAAATGAACATTGAAAAGGAAACGCTAAATACCATTCAGCTTATCGATGTGCTCTGGTTTGAGAAAGGGTCTGCTAATGTAGTCTGCGCGTTTGAAGTAGAGAAGAGTACTTCAATTTATTCCGGAATCCTCAGGCTGACCGATTTGGCTTACTCATTTCCTGAGCAAGACGTCACGCTTTTCATCATTATTCCCGATAAACGTGAAAAGGATTTGGTGCTGCAACTCAAACGGCCTTCAGTTAGGAACGCACACATACATATCAAATATATTTTGTTTTCAGATTTGAGGCAGCATTGTGATGCACTGTGCAAATTTGGAGACAGCCACAAGATCTTGGAGAAGATCGCTAAAGCAATACATTAATCATTAAACGAAAAAACATGAAAACAGGTATTATTTTAATCCTTTGTCTGATCATCGCTGGTGCAACGTTCTCGCATGACGGGAAGAAACACAAAAAAGACTCCGTTAACATTCAGACCGACTCCCTGGTAGAAAGGTCTGACGCACACGTTCAGGGTGACACTACACATCATCACGATGAAGGCATGAAGCCAGATGAATCCAAAGTCACCGCTGACTTAGCCGATTTCCCAACGCTCCATCCCCTCATCGTTCACTTTGCCATCGTGCTGATTATTGTCGCAGCGGGCATCCAATTGTTTAATTTATATTTTATGAAAAAGGAAATCGCATGGCTTGTTGCAGCCATTCTGATAGGTGGCGTACTGGCTGCCTGGTTTGCGGGCAAGAATTTTCACCCGCACACGCACGGAATCAGTGAGCATGCCAAGCTGGTGCTGGACCAACACGATAAATGGGCCGACTGGACAATCAACTCAGGCATCGTTGCTGCTATCCTGCAGATTGTTAACCTCTTTGTTTTAAAAGGTAAACGATGGGCAGCAGGGGTAATTGCAGCAGTGTTGATTCTCTCGGCTTACAGTGTATCGCGCGCAGGCCACTATGGCTCTCAACTTGTTCACATTGAAGGCATCGGGCCACAGGGCAAATTCCTTGAAATGGAACATAGTCATTAGAAAATTTAATCTATTACTAAACTTAAAATCAAACAACTATGAAAAAGTCATTTTTAACCATCGCCATCCTGGTTTCGGGATTATTTATTATGTCAACAATTTTGACCGGCTGTGAAAGCAAGAAAGCGCAATCAACGGAAGAACACGAACATGAACATGAGGAAAGCGACAGCACCGAACATCATCACGATGACATGGACTCAACTCATATGGGTTCTATGCCAATGGATACTACGCAGATCGCTTTTGCCTGCCCCATGCATCCAGAAATCACAGGCAAAGATGGAGACAAGTGTTCAAAGTGCGGTATGAAACTGGAGCCAGTTAAAGAGCACAAGGATGACCACGAGCATTGAGGATGGGTGCTGTGGCGGATTTTATTTTGCCAAAGTGAGGAAGTTAATATTTCCATTGACAACTTTGGCACTCTTGCTGGTGGGCGAAGTCTTAATTGCCCAACATCAGCAAAACAATTTGCCATGGCCTCACCAAATGCTCAGCACCTCAGGTGAAAAGGTGGAGTACGACCTCTACATCGATCGCCAGGTTGTTAGCTACACAGGAAAACAACGAATGGGGATCGGCATCAACGGAAGCATACCTGGCCCGGTATTGCATTTCACTGAAGGAGACACAGCGATAATCCGGGTACATAACAAGTTGAAGCGAGAGGAAACCTCCATCCATTGGCATGGCCTGTTACTTCCAAATGAGGAAGATGGCGTACCTTATGTGACTACCGCACCAATAAAAACAGGACAAACCCATACCTTCATGTTTCCACTAAAGCAATCAGGTACGTACTGGTATCACTCACATACCATGCTTCAGGAACAATCTGGCGTTTATGGCTCGATTGTTATCCACCCACGAGGAGGAGACAGAAATAAGGCGATGAAGGAACACGTTGTCATGCTTAGCGACTGGACGGACGAGAACCCGCATGAAGTCATGCGCAACCTGAAGCGCGGGAACGATTGGTACGCAATAAAGAAAAACTCCGTTCAAAGCTGGGGTGAGGCTATGGTAAAAGGTTATTTAAGAGATCGCGCAAAAACCGAATGGAGACGTATGCCTTCCATGGATATTTCAGATGTCTACTACAAGCGATTCCTTATCAATGGGAAGCCCCAGGAAGAATACTTTGACATTCTGCCAGGCGATTCAATCCGATTGCGAATAATCAATGGTAGCTCATCATCTTACCAATGGATACAGTATGCAGGGGGTAAAATGAAGGTGGTGGCAGCCGATGGGCTGCCCGTACAACCCGTTGAGGTGGACAGGATACTGATTGGGGTTGCTGAAACGTACGATGTAAAAGTGAAATTCCCGGAAAATGGGATGGCCTATGAGTTGAGGGCTACCGCACAGGACAATTCAGGAAGCGCGTCTCTATACTTTGGAGACAACATGGTTATGAAGGCGCGTGACCTGCCAAACATCAATTACTTTGAAATGATGCGTGAGATGAACAACATGACTAATATGGATGGAATGGATATGGGTGCCATGAAGGGAATGAAAATGGAAGGTGGACACGGAGGTCATGACATGGAAAAAATGAACATGGGGCAAGACACCACCATGATGATGAAGATGGAAAAAGACACATCCGGGATGGCCATGAAGATGGACACTGCTTCTATGGAAAACATGAACATGGATCCCATGACAAG